>JAKZVY010000135.1:0-2796 GCA_047515825.1 Dehalococcoidia bacterium | reverse complement strand
GAATCGGGGTCCCTGTCCGTCATAATGTAAGGCCCGCTTCCCAGTTTGCTGTTTATTGGGTCCTGGAAGTAATCTTCTGCCCCCAGTTCCTCAATCCTGCTGGCGTTCAGCACGTGGTGTGGGTCTTTCTCGGTATAGAACTCCAGTCGGTCGACCGCTGGCGTTGACATCTCCAACACAAGAGTCAGGTTGTCCACCGCCTCCAGTCTGACGACATTGTTCTTGTAGTCGTTTGCCCTGGCGTAATCCTGCGAAGGGTCTCTCCAGTAAATATCGATTGTCTGGATAATGTCCCGGGCCTCTACCGCGTCACCTGTGTGGAACTTTGCATCGTCCCGCAAGTGGAAAGTTATTTGCTTAAGGGTTGGACTGGCTTCCCAACTCGCCGCCAGGTATGGTTCGACCTCATGATCTTGATTCATATGCAGCAGGGGGTCGAAGATGGGAAACCCAGAGGGCTTGTGTCCGTCGGCGCGTGGGTCCAAGTTAGACCCGATGGTAACGAATGCGACCACCGCCTTTGTGGTATCCCCTACTGGTCCCCGTGGCACCTCCTTGACAACCTTAACGGTCTTAACGACCTCCTGTTCCACCACCACGGTCTCGCCGGGAACTTCAACGGTCTTGACGACCTCTTTCTCCACGACCACGGTCTCGCCGGGGACCATTACCTCTTTTACCACCTCTACGGTGACGGTCTCGCCGGGAACTTCAACGGTCTTGACGACCTCCTCTTTCACGACCACGGTCTCACCAGGAACTTCGACTGTCTCTCCGGCGCAGGCCGTGGCGACCGCCAACATCATGGCAGCTATTACGGCGACCACTAGCCAACGAAGTGAAGTAGATGTATGCATATCTCTGTCTCCTTAACTCAAAGCCTGACCCCGTCTCGAACAGGGGCCAGAACGTCTTGGAACCTACCCCCTTGACGGGATGAAGCATTCTCATCACATCGCACCCGCTCCGTCAAGTTGTGGAGAATTCGAGGTGATATCGCGCCGAGCGGGACTTTTAAACACTTCTTGTTACGTTGCTACTGAGAACAGAGCACCTATCGAATTTAGCGCGGCCGCACAGAGCTTTCAAGCTGCGAGGAGGCGTATTAGGGAAGCAGACCGGCCGTATTGTCGGTAGTGGAACTTGGGGCGAGATGCCCCAGTCGGGTCGATTGTGTCGACTTTGGCCCGCGCGGTGTGTTGGTATAGACGCCGGTTCCCGTCGAAAAGTTCCAAAGTCCGGGGTGAGCGGCTCTCTTGCGTCCGCCGCACCTCAGCCTCATGGTATGCTGGGAGACGATCTCGTACCTCGCGCATAAGAGACTGGGACTCTTCACCAACCCACGGAGATCCTGATGAACTTCGAAGACGTTCGACCTTACCTCGAGACACACCACAGGGGCGTCATAGCCACGCGTCGTCCCAACGGCGCGATCCACTCCACCATCGTGGTCTGCGGAGCGTACAAAGGTCACGCTGCCTTCGTGTCGGTGTACCCCAGATCCCAGAAGATCAGGAACCTGCGCCGCGACCCCAACTGCACGGTGCTCGCCGTGTCCGGAGATTGGAACAGCTACGCGGTGATCGAAGGTCAGGCGTCCCTATTCGACTACGGCAACACGGAGGCCGAGGAGCTCAGGGTGATGCTCCGAGAGGTGTACATGGCCTGCAGCGACACCGAGCACCCCGACTGGGACGAGTACGATCAGGCGATGATCGACCAAAAGGCCGTTATCGTTCTAGTGACGCCGGAGCGCGTGTACGGCCTGCTGCGCTAGGGGCTATCCTTTTGCCTTTCCTCAAGAACTTTCTCAAGCGCAATCGACGGCTCAAGGGGCCGCTGGAGACCCCCGACCTCATCATCGTCGGCCTCGGAAACCCGGAGCCGCAGTACCTGAGGACCCGGCACAACGCCGGCTGGTGGCTGGTTGACCTTCTGGCCGAACGGCACAACATCGACATCAAGCGCGCGCACAGCACCACGCGACTCGGCATCGGAAAGATCGACGGCCACACGGTCGCGCTCGCCAAGCCACGCACCTACGTCAACCGCAGCGGGTCCGCCGTCAACTACCTGCTCACCCGGTTCGGAGCTGACAGGGACAGGCTGCTGGTCGTCTACGACGAGATCGCACTCGACGCTGGCAAGCTCAGGCTGAGGCCGAGAGGCAGCGCGGCAGGGCATAACGGCATGAAGTCGATCATCGACGCTCTGGGAAGCCAGGACTTCAAGCGTCTAAGGATCGGCGTAGGAGGGCCGCCACCTGGGACAGATCGCGTCGGCTGGGTGCTCGGAGAGATGCCGCCCGAAGACCAGCGCCTCGTGGACGACGCCATTCATCGCGCCGCCGACGCCATCGTCAACCTCATGGAGGACGGTGTAGACACCGCCATGAACCGCTTCAACTGATTGCCAGACGCCGATAACGTCTGGTGTTACGCCAGACCCATCTGCCGAGCGAAGACCTCGACATGGCCCGACGAGGTACCGAACTTCAGCTCCGACACCTTGGCCCGGCGCGTCCATAGCTGGAGGTCGTACTCCTCCATGAACCCGATGCCGCCGTGTATCTGCTGAGCGGTCAGCGTCGTCCACTTGTAGGCGTGATTGGTGAGCGTCTTGGCGAGCGCGATCTCCTTATCGGCGGGCTGACCATCCTCGATTCTCGTGATCGCCTCGTAGGTCGCGAGCCGAGCGGCGTCTATCGCCATCACCATGTCCGCGCAGTCGTGCTGCACCGACTGGAACGTGGCGATAGCGCGGTCGAACTGCACTCGCTGCTTGGTATAGGCGACG
>JAKZVY010000134.1:0-2553 GCA_047515825.1 Dehalococcoidia bacterium | reverse complement strand
GTTTGGAGGTTTAGGTTGTCTATTAGCCTGACTGGTCCGATGTGGACGGCTAGGGATACGAGCGCCGGGCGTGACGGGTCTATCGAGTCTAGCTCGGCGAGGGTGTCGGCGTCGGCGATGGATACGTAGTCTATGGAGGCGCCGGAGACGTTCTCCAGAACGTGCAGCATCTCACGGCGGATGGCGCGGGCGTCGCGGATGCCGTCTGAGTAAAGTCTTTCTGCCAGCGTGAGAGCTTCGTACAGCGACAGCGCGGACTCGCGCTGGTCTGGGGTCAGGTAGGCGTTGCGGCTGGAGAGGGCCAGGCCGTCTGGGTCGCGGATCGTGGGCATGACTATGACGTTGGCGCCGAGATTCAGGTCGTCGTTCATGCGCTTGACGACGAGGCACTGCTGGGCGTCCTTCTGTCCGAAGTAAACGTTGTCGGGCCTGACGATAGTCAGCAGCTTGCAGACGACGGTAGCGACGCCCTGGAAGTGGCCGGGCCGTTGCTCGCCCTCCAGCCTGCGGGCGATGTCGCCCACGTCTATGGTGGTATCGAATTCGGTTGGGTAGATCTCTGAGGCCGACGGAGCGAAGATGAGGTCGATGCCCTCTGCGCTGAGCTTCGCTAGGTCTCCCTCCATATCGCGTGGGTAGGTGGATAGGTCCTCGTGAGGTCCGAACTGGGTCGGGTTGACGAATATGCTGGCGGCGGCGGTTGGGTTGTCGGCGCGGCAGCGGCGCACGAGTGAGAGATGGCCTTCGTGCAGGTAGCCCATGGTGGGGACGAGTCCGAGGGGCCTGTGCGCCGCGCGCTCGGCGGCTCTGAAGTCGGCGATGGTGTTTATGACTTTCATGGGGGTGGGGCAGAGGGAACGATACTCAGAAGGGTCGGGGCTGTCAATTGAGGGGGTGAAAAGTCTTCCGTTTGAAATGTCACTTTTGTCACTGCTTCAAAGCTGGGAGAAGGTAGACTTAGCTTTGAGAGGCCTCCGTGAAATGTCACTGATCTCGGTCGAAATGTCGCTGCGCGCGGTCGAAATGTCACTGGACGCGGTCAAAACGTCACTGGCGCTGCCGGTAGGATACCTGGATCTATCACCGGATCGGCTGCCAGTCACAGATGCTCTATGGGTCGTATGGCGATATCCACACTTTCGGTTCCGGCTCGGGAACGAGTCTGATGCCCAAGAAGCACCGCCTGCCGTTGCTTCTGAACCGAGTGATGCCGTCAATTTCCAGTACAGAAGCGTTGAATCTGTGGGAACCGACCGGATCGAGGAATTGTTCGCTACACCATTCGACGTAGGCTTTGTACAACTCGGACTGATTGACCTGGACCTCCGGGTCGAGGTCGGCCTCGGCGCTGACGAACTCGCGGGCGGAATCGACGTTCATTCGGAATTCCCCCTGGGCGAAGGCGAGGTTGTGGTCTATGGAGAGGCGTCCTCGCCGGAGCATGTTCCCGAGGGCGCGGACGGCCTTGGTGAGGAGTCCGGAAAGCTCCTGTGGGGTGGTGAGCTTGTCGATGAGGAAGGGGTCTTCTTTGCCCCGGAACGAGCTGGAGTAAGGTATTACTAGCCACCTGCGGAGGTGGCTGTGGGACACGTCGGATGAGCGGAGCGTGCGATTGGCGCTGAATAGGAGGCGCGTGAAGGGCCTGAAGGTGAAGGCTCCCTGGTACTTGCGGTCAATGCTGATGATGCTGCGCTGGCCGTCGACCAGTCTGCGCAGGGTGGACGTGTCTGTGATGGGAGTATCGGGAATGTCGGTAAAGGTGTTTAGGAGCTTGCCGTAGAGCTGGGCTGTGGACGCCTGCCGATTGCATATCTCCTGGAGGGAAACGTTGGCGACGTTGCGGTTTCCGAGCAGTCGTGTAATCAGCTCGATAGTGACGCTCTTGCCGTTGGCGCCGCTTCCGGTGAGCATGACGGCCATCTGCTGCCTGGTGTCCGGTGTAATGTACAAACCGGCGAGCTCGAAGAATAGCTGCTCCGAGTCGGGCGGGAACACCTCGGCGACGAACCGGTCTATCCTGGGACATTCGGCTCCGGGGTCCCATTCGGCGTCGATCTGCACAGGGCTGAGGAAGTCCTTGGAGTGGGGAGCGAGCTCTTTGGTGTGGATGTCGAGTATGCCGTTGCGGACATTGACGCGGTCGTGGGGTGGCGTGTCCCACAGCCTTACGGCGAAGTCGGAAAGCCAACTGAGGACGGCGTCGGCCTTTCTGGGAGTCCAGGACTCGCCGAGCCTTTCGATCAGATCCGACCTGATCCGGGTTTCCGCAGGGACGTAGCGGCCGAGGCTTTCGTCGTAGGTGTGGAGGGTGTGACCGTCGGTGGCGACGATCATGCCGTTCTCGATCATTTCTGAGGCGACGCGCGGCGTGCTGGTCTGCTGGTCCGATAGCTGGGTGGTCATTGGCGTTTCCTGTGTTTGCGGTACGTGAGTTCTAGCACCTGAGATATAGAATAGCACAGAAAGGAACTGGAGTGCTAGAGGGGTTGTAAGTTCAGGGACGGGTGGGGGTTCTAGGTGATGGTGGTGTCGGTGACGCGGATGGTGTAGTGG
>JAKZVY010000133.1:0-9581 GCA_047515825.1 Dehalococcoidia bacterium | reverse complement strand
CTTTTCCGATCCGCGGGGAAGATTTGACAATGACCATACAAATCCTGCTCGTGGTTGGACTTGTGTGGTTGACCCCAGCAATGACTCCGATATTAGGTACGTTGTCTTAGTTATGGAATCGTCCTATGATCAAAAGTGATTGTTGTAGCTCATTCACTCTAATCCTCAATTCTTGGGAGCAACCATGGAACCCTTTAGCAAGCTGACTGGCGTGGTTCTGCCCATGAACCGCGTCAATGTCGATACGGACCAGATCATTCCCAAGCAGTTTCTCAAGCGTGTGGAGCGTACCGGATTCGGTGAGTTCCTTTTTTTTGACTGGCGGTTCAACGATGACGGGAGTCCGAACACGGACTTCGTCTTGAACAAAGCTGGCTACGAGAACGCCGAGGTCATCGTCGCTGGCAGGAACTTCGGCTCCGGTTCTTCTAGGGAGCATGCTCCGTGGGCGCTCGGTCAGTACGGATTCAAGGTGGTGGTAGCACCAAGCTTTGCCGACATCTTCCGCAACAACTGCCTCGAGAACGGGCTTCTACCCATTGTGCTGCCCGAGGAGACCGTCCAGCGGATCATCGCCAACGCGGAGGCCGACCCCGGATACAGACTCAATGTCGATCTGGAAGCGGAGCGCGTGTGGGACGAGAGCGAGGACGTGGCCGCGGACTTTAGTATCGAGCCGTTCCAGCGCTACTGTCTGCTCAACGGCCTCGACAGCATCGGACTGACGCTGGAGCACGAGGACAACATCTCCGAGTTTGAGAGCCGTCGAAGCTCCAACGGTGGTGTGCTGACGTTCTAAGTAGGCTGCGTCCCGTAATACCTATCACCGTAGTCGCCCAGACCTGGCACGATGAACTTCTGCGTGTCCAGCCCGCTATCCACCGCGACGAGCGTGATGTTGGAGCGCGGTATGATCGCTGACAGGCTGTCCAGCCCCTCTGGGGCGGCAAGAACGCCGCTGAAGTAAATGTCGTCCGCTTCAAGACCCTCTCTGATCAGTAGCTCCGCCGCAAGGCAGGCAGTCCCGCCGGTGGCGAGCATCGGGTCCAGAATTATCGCGCGGCGCGGCAGCCCGCTCGGAAACTTCTTGTAGTACAAGCGCGGCAGAGCCGTACTTTCGTCCCGCTCCACTCCGACTATCCCCACCGGCGCTTCCGGCATCATCGAGGTAAATGCCGGAAGCAGTGAGAGCGCCGCCCGCAGGATAGGCACGATCATGACGCCGCCCGACGGCGTCAGCGCGGTAGCGGATTCTTCGCAGCCTAGCTTCTGCATCGTCTCGTCGCAGAGCAGCCGAGCAATTTCGTCAGACGCGCGCCGGAACTCTGAGGTGGGCGCGCTCCTGTCTCGCAACGCCAACAGTAGGGCTTGCTTCATATCACAGGAGTCCTTTCCCACACTCACAGCGGAAGCAGGTCACGAAAGTAACGTCCGTTGGTCGCCACGGTCCACATGGCCGCGCCGCCTCCCAGTGCGAGCAGCGCCAGCATCGGTCCCACAAAGCGCTCCCTCTGTGCCAGAACTCCGTAGGCGTACAGGAGAAACAGGGCGACCCCATAGCAGATAATCCCCGCTGTACCGGGAGCCAGGATCACGGCTATGGACAGGCACACGAACACGCTGATGGTCAGCCAAGCCATGGCGACCACCTTGGACATTGCGCCAAAGCCTGGGATGGTGATCAGCGCGTAGCCGCGCCAGCTCTCAGGGAAGAGGTCGAACGCCAGATGCACCGCGACTCCGACTGAGAAGCCGGCTATGAACCAGTCAACCCGGTCCACCCGCGTTACGCCCAATCCGACGAGCATCATCGCGGGCATCAAGAAGCCGTGCGTGACCACCGACCTGTGCCTGAGATAGCGGATCTTCTGGTCGATGTCCGGGAACCAGCTTCCAAGCCAAGCTCCCACAGCGAAGAATGCGACGGCTACACTGAGCGCGAGTGTGTCCCGGTCGGCGAATTCGAGAGGATTCGGCATTGGAGGCTGCCCAGCACTCGCTCAATCGTCGTCGGAGCCGTACAGGTAGCCGTTGCCGCCTATGTGCTCTATCGAGTCTTCGGGCGCCGGCGCTGAGGACTTTCTGTGCAGGATTTTGGTCATGCCGCTTCTGATCAGGTTCTGGACGGCGTTGACCTCCTTGGCGATGGTGGCCTTGATCTGGGAGTTGTACTCGCCCATGTCGCGGTACTTCGCGTAGCGCTCTCTCGCCCGCTTCTTCGCCGATTTGGATTGGAGGTCAGCCAGCTCGACCACCAGCACGCGATGCAGCATCCGGGCGGCCTCGTCCGGGTCAGAGTGCGCTCCGTTCCGGGGCTCGGGCACGATCCTGTCGATTATCCCCAGGTCCAAGCAGTCCGGAGCTGTCAGACGCATAGACGACGCGATTTCTTCGACCCTGGATGTGTCCTGGTATATCACCTCAGCTGCTTCTTCAGGAGACACGGCGGTGTAGATCGAGTGCTCCAGCATAAGAGCGCGGTCAGCCACGCCGAGCGCTAGCGCGCCTCCGCTGCCCGCCTGCCCGATAACGACCGAGATCGTCGGCACCGGAACACCGGCCATCATGGACATGGTGTTAGCGATGGTGTTCCCCAGACCCCGCTGCTCGGCGGCTTCGCTGAGGTCCGGGCCGGAGGTGTCAACGAAGGTGATGATCGGCAGCGAGAACTTGCGCGCGAGGTTCATCGTCCTCTGCGCCTTCCGAAACCCCTCCGGGGTCGTTGGACTCTGATGTACGGTCTCACCGTCCGGTTGATCTGAAACTCTCTGCTGGGCGACCAGCGCGACCGTCTGACCGGCGATCCGGCCCAGTCCCGATATGACGGTCGGGTCTTCCCCATACGCGCGGTCGCCGTGAAGCTCTACGAACTCGGAGAATATCCGAGACAGGTAGTCAGCCGAGGTCGGCCTCGAGTGGTGCCGCGCCAACTGGACCGACTCCCAAGCTTGGGTGGGGTGTATGCTGGGAATCTTCCGGCGTCGTCCGTTGCCGTTCTCCAGGCGGAAGCCCGTTCCGAGCAGGTCCAGGAGCACCCCGATGATGGCCCGCAGCTCCGTACGCTGGACTACGGCGTCCAGCATCCCGTGCGCCATGTGAGTCTCGGCGGTGTGCGAGCCGCTGGGCAGAGGCTCGCCGCTGGCCCGTTCGATGACCCTGAGAGAGGAGAAGCCGACGATGGCCCCAGGCTCGGCGAGGATGATGTCGGCGAGATTCGCGAAGCTGCCGTAAGCTTGGCCGGTCGCGGGGTTGGCGAGAACTGTGATGAACGGCAGCCCCGCCTCGTTCAGCCGGTTGGCCGCAGCGGTCGTCTTGGCCATTTGCATGAGGGAAAGAACACCCTCCTGGATGCGCGCTCCGCCGCTGGTCACGATAGCCACCGCCGGAAGGCCGCGCTTCGCCGCGCGTTCCAGCGCGAGCGTCACCTTCTCGCCCACCGCGCAGCCCATCGTGCCGCCCATGAATCCGAAGTCCAGGACTATCAGCATTACCGGGGCGCCGCCAATCGACGCCATTCCGGTGAGCACCGCTTCGGTCAGCCCGGTTCTGCGCTGGTCCTGAAATATGCTGCTGCTGTACGAGTTGGTGGATGTGAACGATAGGGGGTCGAGAGAGATCAGCGACCGGCCTATCTCGCTGAAGCTGTTCGGGTCGGTGAGAGAGTCGATGCGCTCCCTCGCGCTCATGCTGTAGTGGAATCGGCACCTGGGGCAGACGCGAAAGTCCTGGTAGATCTCCTCGGATCTCAGGTCGAAATCGCACACGATGCACCGATCCCTGCCCTCGAGTGCAGGTTCGTCATCACGCCTTCTGCCGGTAACTGAACCTACCAGGTTCGCCAGATTGCGGACCAATGTGCGACACCTTTACAACAAATCAGAAGCTAACTCTGGTTTATTGTAACATCTCTGGACTTGGATCCGTCGCTCGGACCCACGACCCCTTCCTCTTCCAGTTGGTCCATCAGGCGTGCGGCGCGTGGGTATCCGATGCGGAGCCTGCGCTGCAGCAGAGAGGTGGACAGCTTGCGGTGGCTGAGCGCAAGCTCCATCGCCTTGTCCATCATGTTGTCGCGGTTTGGCTTCTCGTCGATCTCAGCCTCAGCTTCATCCGGCATGTCGTTGTCGCCGAGCAGGTCTATCGGCTCGACCGGTGCCCAGGGGATCGACTTCCAGTGGTTGATAAGCTCCTCGATCTCCTGGTCGCTGAGGAACACGCCCTGAACTCTGGCCGGCTTGTTGGCGTCTAGCGGCTGATACAGCATGTCGCCGCGTCCCAGCAGCTTTTCCGCCCCAGCCGTGTCCAGGATGGTGCGAGAGTCCACCTGGGATGTCACGCTGAAACTGATCCTGCTTGGGAAGTTTGCCTTTATCAGCCCGGTCACGACGTCCACGGACGGGCGCTGGGTGGCGATGATGAGGTGTATTCCAGTGGCTCTGCCGAGCTGGGCGAGACGGCACAGCGACTGCTCGACGTCGAACGCGGCCGTCATCATGAGGTCGGCCAGCTCGTCCACGACGACGCAAAGGAACGGCATCTTGTCAGGCATTCGCTTGTTGTATGCCTCAATGTTGCGGACGCCGACCTCCTCCATTCGGCGATAGCGGTCAAACATCTCGCGTATCAGGCCCTTGAGGTATCCCACGACCGTATCCGTCTCTACGATAACCGGCGCCATGAGGTGCGGTATTCCGTTGTAAGGAGTCAGCTCCACGCGCTTCGGGTCCACCAGAAGGAGGCGAAGCTGCGATGGTGACTTCTCGGTAATCAGGCAGGAGACGATGGTGTTCAGACAGAAGCTCTTACCACTGCCGGTCGCGCCGGCGACCAGCAGATGCGGCATCTTTGCGAGATCGAAGACTACGTCGTCCCCGCCGCTAGCGCGACCAAGCGCGATCGGCAGATGCGCGCTCTTTCTGATCTTCTGGTACTCGTGGCTCTCCATTACGCTGCGGAGCGTCACCAGGCTGGCGGTCGGATTGGGCACTTCGATACCAACGAGAGACCTACCCATCGCGGGGGTCTCTATGCGAATCGCTGGCGTCTTCAGCGCCAATGCGAGGTCTTTCTCGCGGGCTAGGATCGTGTCCACCTTGACCCGCGTCTTCTCCTCGACTCGCTTGGTAATCTGCCTGCCCGACTCGTCGCGGACCGGGTTGCCCTCTTTGTCAACCTCCCTATGTATCTTCTGCCGGCGCACCCATCCGGGCACCAGTCCGTACATCGTGACCGTCGGGCCTGGCCGCACCTGGCCTATTTCCACCTCCACGCCGTACTCCCCAAGCGTGTTGGTGATAGCCTGGGCGGTGTCTCGAAGCTCATCCTGCGAGATGGGGTTTTCGGGCGCGTTCTTGAAGACATCGGGACTCGGCATCTGCCACGTAACAACTGAGCCGTTCGCCATCATGGGCGGTTCGAGCACGCGAGTCTGAGATCGCAACTGCGTCAATGTAGATGCCGGCTGGGCATCATCACCGTC
Source organism: Dehalococcoidia bacterium (assembly GCA_047515825.1). Taxonomy (GTDB): domain Bacteria; phylum Chloroflexota; class Dehalococcoidia; order Lucifugimonadales; family UBA1123; genus VXRN01. Next base: position 4,102 of record JAKZVY010000133.1, on the reverse strand, counting down.
GCCAGCCCAGTACCTGTTGGCCTTGGGTTGAGAGTCCTCAGCCACCCCTGACGTGACGAGGATCCGCTCTGGACCTGGGGTCGGGACCGGCTCGTCAGTGTCGTCGGCTTCATCTTCCCACGAGCTGCCATTGGTGGGTGGGTCGACCGCGGGCCGCGGATCATAGCCGCCGTTTTCGTCCACAGGTGACACAAACGCGGGGACGCCGCCCGGAGCGTACGGTGTGGAGATTACGGCTGCACTCGACCCGAAGGCCGAGGCGCCCCGATCTTCTCCCCCGGCGCCGAATCTGTCCCTGTCCGCCAAGCCAGCGATGCCTAAGTCGTCGCTCCGCTGCAGCCCCGCCGCGGGTGACTGCTCTTCGTCGCTGTCCACTTTGGGAAGGTCTCCTCTGAACAGCAGCGACCTCACCCCCATGAACAGCGTCACGTACAGGAACACTGTCCCTCTGGCGATCGCCGCTGATACCAACTTCGACCACGCGGGCAATGCGACTGCCACGGCCGCCAAGACCACTATCGCCAACCGGACGCCACCAAAGAACGACGGGGTTCCGATTACCATGTCGCCGATCTCGCCGCCCAGCGAGAAGATTCCGTAGAGATTGAACCAGGCAAGCCATCCGTCGAACGGCCTGAAGAAAGACAGAGCGCCCGATATCGCGAGTACGAGTAGCGCCGCCGACAGCCAGTAGTTGTATTTCTTCAGCCATTCCCGCCTGAAGATGAGCGTCAGAAAGAGCGCCACGACCAAGACACCTATCGGGAACACTCCCACTCCGGCGACCCTGAGAATAGAGATGCGGATCTCGTTGGACCAATCCCGAACTGAGTTGCCGAACAGCACCACGCCGACGAACGCCGCAAAGACCGCGCTCAGCGCCAAGAACACCAGTGCCGGAATAAATCGACGAATGAAACTCATATGGCCGTACCCTCTCGACTGGATGTGTTGGGCCGGATTCTCGTCCCCGGCCCGGAGTCCAGCGAGTGTCTCAGGGCGGGGTCATATGTGTTCGATAACCGTGAGAACCGTTGGCCGTCTCCGGGTCTCGCGGTACAGGAAGTCCTTGACCGACCTGTTCAGGTTGGACTTCACCTCTTCCAATGTTAGGCGCTTCGACGCGATCTGTTCTAGCGCGGTTGAAACTTCTTTTGAGGCATTTTTGAACAAAATCTTAGATTCGTCCGCATCCATGAACCCCGATGAGGTAATCGAGGGTTCCGTGACCGGCAGACCGGTGAGGGCGCTCAGGGCTACAGTGACCGTCACCACGCCGTCCGCGGCCAGGCGCTTCCTCTCCTTGAGCACCTCGCTGTCCATCTTCCAGAGGCGCCTGCCATCCACGAATACGTGCCCGGCCTGAACCTGATCGACCACTTCGCCGCTCTCCTCGTTCAACTCCAGCACGTCTCCGTCTTCCAGCACGAAGATGCGCGAGCTTGGTATGCCCATGTCCGAAGCGATCGACGCGTGCTGAACGAGGTGGCGGTACTCGCCATGCACCGGAACGAAGTACTTTGGCCTGACGATGCTCAGCATCATCTTCAGCTCTTCGCGCGAAGCGTGCCCATGTACATGCACCAGCGACACCCGGCTATACAGGACGGACGCGCCCAGCCGCAGCAGGTTGTCGATCGTCTTAGCGACGACGGTCTCATTGCCCGGAATCGGCGAGGCTGAGATGACCACCGTGTCGCCGGGGACGATTTCGATATCCTGGTGGCTGTTGTTCGCGATTCGCACCAGCGCGGAAGTAGGCTCTCCCTGGCTGCCGGTCGCCACGATGACCGTCTTTTCGAGGGGTAGGTCTCTCGCCTCAGACATCGGGATTACGGTGTCAGGCGGCGCGTCCAGGTATCCCATCTTCAGCGCCATGTTGACGTTGTTTATCATGCTCCGGCCCACTACGGTGACCTTGCGGTCGTACTTGACCGCCGCGTTGATGACCTGCTGGATCCTTGAGATCAGCGACGCGAACGTCGCGATCATGACCCTGCCTGTCGCTTCGCCGATCGCGCGGTCGAGCGCTTCGCCGACCACCTGCTCAGACGCCGTGTACCCCTCGACCTCGGCGTACGTCGAGTCAGAGAACAGCAGCAGCGCTCCGTCGCTCGCGATCCGGCTCAGTGTCGTGAAGTCGGTCGGCTTGCCGTCCGCCGGGGTGTGGTCAATCTTGAAGTCGCCGGTATGTACGATCACTCCAATGGGCGTAGTTATGGCGATGCCCATTGCGTCCGGGATGGAGTGACAGACCCTGAAAAACTGCGCCTGGAACTGGGAGCTAACCCTGAACTGAGTGTTCGGCTCCACGACGTTGAGATTCGCTTCACGGAGCAGCTTGTGCTCGCGCAGCTTCACGGAGATCAGGCCGTTGGTCAGTCTCGACGAGTAGACCGGGACGTTCATCTCAGCCAGAAGGTAGGGCAGCGCGCCTATGTGGTCTTCGTGGCCGTGCGTTATCAGGACGGCGCGGAGCCGCGAGCGGTTTTCGCGGAGGAACGTGAAGTCCGGGATCCCGAAGTCGATTCCGGGCAGGTCCTCCTCCAAGAAAAGGACACCGACGTCGATGACGACGATATCGTCGCCGTACTCGATGGCCATCATGTTCTGGCCGATTTCGCCGAGTCCGCCTAGTGGAATGATTCGAAGTGGTGTGTCGGGCATTTACTCTATCAGAACATCGAGAGCTGGTCGGCGGACTCTTGCTCAGGCTCTTCACCCAAGGCCCGACGCTCGCTGACCTGTCGTATCAGGTCGGGAAGCATCGAGAAGTCGCTCTCCAGCGCGGTTCTCAGACGTGGATTGCGTAGCGCGGCGGCTGGATGGTACATCGGGTACACCACCAGCCCGTTCCAGTTTCGCGGCTTGCCCCTCGCCTTGCCGATCGCCTCGCCTGGAAAGAACTTGGAAAACGAGAACCGGCCCAGGGTCACGATCACCTTGGGCTCGATCAGCTCAATTTGCTCGTCGAGGTACGGGCGGCATGAGCTTATCTCGACCGGGAACGGGTCGCGATTGTTGGGTGGACGGCATTTTATCATATTAGTGATGTAGACGTCGCTGCGCGCCAGTCCGATTAGCGCGAGCATCTCGTTCAGGAGGTTCCCCGCCTGTCCCACGAACGGCAGGCCCTGACGGTCCTCATGAAAGCCGGGGCCTTCCCCGATGAACATGATGTCGGCGTCAAGGGCCCCATCTCCTGGTACCGTCTTGTTCCGGCCCCGCGAAAGCGTGCACTTGGTGCAACTGGAGATCCGGGCGACCAACGACTGGTAATCGGACAATCTGCCACCCCTCCTCTGGGAAGCATCGCGCTCGGTACGGTTGAGGCGCACACCACCGTCCACCTGTGGGTACGCTTGCCCCATGCTATATGAAGCTCCCGTCCGTGTAAAGCTGCGGCGGCTGATGTGGGAGGGTCTGCGCTCGGGACCGGCTAGCCCTTTTATTTGATTTTGCTGTCATTTTTGACACTTCTGTCATTTCTGCCCCGCCTCTGGCGAGCCCAAGGTGCGCTGCGGGAGAGGTGGTCTGTGGACTCATGGGTAGAATAGTAGCGATGAACCCTTGTTCGTGTCAAGGGGGAACTGTGATTGTCGGATGCATCTTAAGAGTGGTTGGTGTTGGAGGGGTGCATTCTGAGTGCAGACGCTTTGGATTCTTCGACTCCGCTTCGCTCAGATACAAGAATGACGGGTGGGGGCGCTTCGCCGCGCTCAGAAGACATATTCTACAAAGAATCTCGTGGATACCCACCAGGGCCATTCCAACGACAAGGCTCTGGTCGCAGAGAGTTCCTAGCCGAATAGCCTGACCAGGGCCTCGACCTGAGTCTCACTTGCTCACGAGCATGGGCGCAACCTACTCGATGGCTCTTCATCTTCCGAGTTCATGTCTGTAACTGTCTGGTCTTCATTCAGTCTGGACCACTCCTGAAGTTTTGTGCTCCTTCTAGGATAGGTCTAAGCCCGAATCCACCGATTCATACAGGTGGACGGCGTGAGGACAGCGGAAGGGTGTGAGGGAGTTACAGGCGCGATTATCCGGGCTTGATTCGGGTAGGCGGGAGGTCGCCGGGCGGCCTGCAGGCGCTCTTGGG
>JAKZVY010000132.1:0-5019 GCA_047515825.1 Dehalococcoidia bacterium | reverse complement strand
GGCCGAGGGCCACGAGTCGTTCTTCCGCGGTCTGGTGTCCGCGTTCGATCAGTCGGGCCTCGCCTCGCCTGGACTCAGGTCAGACCTCGAATCGGGCGCCGTGGTTGCGGACCAGGGAATCGAGAACATGGCCCGGTTCCTTAGAGAAGACTATATTCCCAGAGTTGCGGAGCGCGACGCAGTGGGAGAGGAACGCTACTCGCTGGCGGCGCGGGTGTACAACGGCATCGAGCTGGACCTGCTGGAGACGTACCAATGGGGATGGGAGCAGCTCGCCTGGGTGGAGTCAGAGATGGCCACGGCCGCCGCCAAGATCACACCGGGCCAAGGGATCAAGGAGGCCAAGGAGTTGCTCGAAACCGACCCGGCACGCGCGATCGAGGGCGAGGAGAAATTCGCCGCATGGATGCAGGACTTGCAGGATCGCACCATCAGCGAGTTGGATGGGATCCACTTCGACATCGCCGATCCTGTGAAAAAGATCGAGGCCCTGATCGCTCCGCCCGGCGGCGCGCTCGCGATGTACTACACTCCGCCAAACGAAGACTTTTCCAGGCCGGGCCGAACGTGGTACCCGACAGGCGGAAAAACGCGATTCCCGCTCTGGAGCGAGGTCTCAATCGCGTACCACGAGGGCGTACCGGGTCATCACTTTCACCTGGGCACGACGGTCTATCTGTCTGAACAGCTATCCAGGTTCCAGCGACTGCTGGGAGGCACGTCCGGCCAGATCGAGGGCTGGGCGCTGTCCGCCGAGCGTCTGATGGGTGAGATCGGCTATCTGGAGAACCCTGACTACTACCTGGGAATGCTGGCCGGACAGTCGCTGAGGTCGATCCGAGTCATCATCGACATCGGAATGCACCTAGAGCTGGAGATACCAAGAAGCCAGGTCTTCCATCCCGGTGAGCGATGGACGCCGGAGCTGGGGCTGGAGTTCATCCAGCAAAAGAGCCTGTTCCCACCCGACTTCGTCGCCAGCGAGGTGAGCCGATACCTCGGCATTCCGGGCCAGGCGATCAGCTACAAAGTCGGCGAGAGGGAGTGGCTGGCCGCACGCGATGAGTCTCGGCAGCGTATGGGACCATCCTTCGACCTCAAGCAGTGGCACACCCGCGCGCTTTCGCTGGGTCCTATGGGCCTTGCGCAAATGCGCCAGGAGTTCAGGCGCGAGTAAGCTGTATAATCTCCGTAGCGCCGAACTACGTAGGCTCTAGGTGTCCACGGAGAAGTCCAATGAACAGAGACCAAGTCCTCGACCTGCTACGAACACACAAGACGACCCTCGTGGAAAGGTTCGGCGTGACCAACATCGCGCTCTACGGCTCCTTCGCCCGTGATCAGGCGACGGAAGAGGGTGATGTCGACGTCCTAGTCGCCTTTGATGGGCCAGCCACTTCCAAGACGTACTTCGGCGTGCAGTTCTATCTCGAAGACCTCCTCGGTCGTGAAGTCGATCTCGCAACGGATAAGGCGTTGCGGGCCGAGATACGGCCTTACGTGGAACGGGACGTTGTCAATGTCTGACTCTGAGCGCGAAAATCGCGAGTGGAGATTCTACGTCCAAGACATGCTAGTGTTCGGCGAGAAGGTCCTGTCCTATACGGATGGACTGAACTATGAAGCATTCGTTGCCGACGGCCTCACCTACGACGCCACCTTACGCAACATCCAGCTTATAGGCAAGGCTGCGACACATATCCCGACCGAGGTTCGTGAGTCGCATCCAGAGGTTCCATGGCGGGCTATCATCGGAGCTCGCAACCGCGTGGTCCATGCCTATCTGGGCATAGATGACGATGTGGTTTGGGACATCATCCAGACTGACGTACCAGACCTGCTACCGAAGTTGCGAGGCATGTTGGAGTCTGAAGAGGGTCGGATGTAGGCGTCTTCCGGCTACACCAAGTCTACTTCCACTGGTCGTGGCCCTCCGGGGGCCAGATGACGGTGGCTCCCCGGCCCGCTCCCTGGAGTCCGGAGTCCTCGCGCCAGTCGGCTGTAGCATCGCGCCACCGGGCGAAATGCGGAGCTTGGGTATGCGCCTCAAACGCGTCCTCGTCCACATAGACCTCATACAGCCAGATCCGGTTCGGGTCCTCGGCATCCTGTATGACGTCGAAGCGCAGGCACCCGGGTTCATCATTCACCGAGCCTTTGGCATCGAGGATTATCTCCTCTATGAATTGGTCTTTGAAGCCTTCCTTGATCTGTATGGGAGCGATGATTACGTACATGGGAACCTCTCTCTAGTGACAGTTGGGTTGACAGTGATGAATTGCTGCGCTCACAAGTGAAAGTAACCGTTTTGGCGCATCTGAGACAGAGCGCTGCGCACCAAACGGCTATCTTACTGAAGCTGCGAAATTCTCCACCTCGATCTCTTCAATACGCTCTAGGGTATGCCAGAGATCATATGCCGTCTGCATTCCCAGCCAAGTCTCTGGACTGGACCCGAATGCCTTTGACAGTCGAACCGCCATTTCTACCGAGATACCTGTTCTTTCGCTCACAAGATCCGACAGTGCCTGCTCGCTTACGCCCAAGCCCTCAGATGCTCTGCTCACAGATAGACCAAGGGGTTCCAAGCACTGCCGCCTGACGACTCCGCCTGGGTGTGGAGGGTTGTTCATGGGCATCTATTTGCCTCCCCTAGTGATAGTCTACATAATCAACGTCAACCGCGTCGCCATCCTCAAATCGAAACGTCACGCGCCAATTGCCTGATACAGACACCGCATAGTATCCGCTAAGCCTGCCCCGAAGCCTATGGAATCGGTATCCTGGCAGGTTCATGTCTCTAGGATTGCGACTCTGATCAAGCGATAGGAGTATGTCTTTCAGTTTTTCAACGTGTGCCGGGGGCACCCTGCCACCACCCCTGCCATTGTAGAGCAGTCTGAGCCCTCGGTGTCTAAACGACAGGATCACGCTAACATGTGGCCTATTGTATCATTTCGAGTACAGAGACCTGCTCGCGGCAGAGACGGCCGCTCCGGGCGCTACTTCGTATCCTGCTGACGGCAGTATCGACTCCAGCGCCGACAGCGCGAGCAGCACATAGTCCGCCCTGCTGGACTCTCCCATCAGGCCGAAGCGCCAGACCCTGCCATCGAATCGGCCGAGCCCCTTCCCGATCTCGATGTTGTAGTCGGACAGCAGTTTTCCTCGTACTTGGGCGTCGTCCACCCCCTCCGGTATCCATACCGCAGTTACCTGAGCCAGCCTGTAACCATCGGGCGGCACCAACTCCATGCCGAGCGATTCCAGTCCGGCCCTGAGCGCCGCTGCGTTTCGCTCATGGCGCGCGAAACGGTCTTGAAGCCCCTCTTCCAGCACGATACGCAGGCCCTCCCTGAGAGCCAACACCATGCTAACCGGCGAGGTATGGTGGTACACCCTCGGATCGTACCAGTAGTTGGCGTTCAGATTCAGGTCCAGGTACCAGGACGCCGGTAGCGTCTTGCGCGACCGTATCGACTCCATAGCGCGCTCGCTGACTGACACAGGCGAGAGGCCCGGCGGACAGCCGAGGCACTTCTGGGTCGCGCTGTAGCAGTAGTCGATGTCCCAGTTGTCGAATGCGACATCATTTCCTCCAAGCGATGTCACCGCATCGACCATGAAAAGCGCGTCATGCTCCTTGGCGAGCTTGGACATTCCTTCGAGCGGCTGCCTGACCCCGGTGGATGTCTCTGCGTGGATCGCGGCGACGAGCTTCACGTCGGAGTGCGCGTTCAGCGCCTCTTGGAGCATCTCCTCCGGGAAAGGCGCACCCCACTCCGAGCGCAGCGCGACGACGTTCGCGCCGACGCGGTTCGCCATGTCCACCATACGCTCCCCGAAGAAGCCGTAGATGCACACGATTACGGTATCGCCTGGCTCCAGGATGCTGGACAGTCCTGCCTCCATCCCCGACGATCCAGTGCCGGAAATCGCCATGGTCGTGGCGTCTTCGGTTTGGAAGACACCCTTGAGAAGACCAGAAACGTCTTCGAGCATGAGGACGTAGTCGGGGTCGAGGTACCCGATCATGTTCTCCATCATCGCACGCAAGACCCTGGTGTTGACCATGGACGGGCCAGGTCCCAGAAGTACGCGAGGGGGTACTGATGCCGTCTCAGGTCTGCGCATCGCGGGTGGGTTATCGTTGGTCATTGAGAGCCTCTGATGGCTTACTGTCGGTTGTACATATCTTCGAAGCGCACTATATCGTCCTCACCGAGGTAACTGCCGGACTGCACCTCGATGATCTCCAACGGAGTGTCACACGGGTTCTCCAGTCTGTGGGTCTCGCCGACCTTTACGTAGGTAGACTCGTTCTCATGCAGCAGGAACTCTTTCTTGTCCTTCACCACTTTGGCAGTCCCTCTCACCACCACCCAGTGCTCGGACCTGTGACGGTGCAACTGAAGTGAGAGCGCCTGACCCGGATTCACTGTAATCCGCTTCACCTGGAATCGGTCGCCTGAGTCGATGGTCTCGTACCATCCCCAGGGCCTGTGTACTCGTCGGTGGTTCTCATGCTCGGGTCTCGCCTGCTCCTTGAGACGCTCGACCAGCGCCTTTACGTTTTCGACGCTGTTCCGGTCGGCGGCGAGTACCGCATCCGGCGTCTCGACTACGATCACGTCTTCGAGTCCGACCGCCGCAACCAGTCGGTGGCCTCCGAAGATCATCGAGTTTCGCATCTCATGTGTGTACACGTCGCCCCTGACCACGTTGCCATCACTATCCTTGGAGCTAACGTCCATGATCGCGGCCCAGGAGCCGACATCGGACCAGCCAGCGTCCATCGGCACCACTACGGCCTGTCGGGAATGTGGGTCGTTCGCCCCGGTAATCCGCTCCATCACCGCGTAATCTATCGTGTCTTCTGGACACGCCGCGAAGAGATCGGCGTCAGGCCGGTAGAAGAGGCCGTCATGCGCCCCCTTGACATGCGCCTCTCGGCAGGCTTGGGCGATGTCCGGCCTGAAGCGCTCCAGCTCTTCAAGCCAGGCCGAGACACGCATGACG
>JAKZVY010000131.1:0-8231 GCA_047515825.1 Dehalococcoidia bacterium | reverse complement strand
GCTATACACTGACCTGACTGTGACCGACATCCTCACGGATGAAGACGCTGAAGCTGAAGAGGATCCGGGCGAGGACTCCTGAGTTCATAACGGAGGATCGAGCATGGCACACAAGAAGGGCGGCGGCAGCACACGCAACGGGCGAGACAGCAACTCCAAGCGTCTCGGCGTCAAGCGCTATGACAGTGAAATGGTGCTCGCGGGCACGATCATAGTCCGCCAACGCGGCACCAGAATCCATCCCGGTAACAACGTGGGTCTCGGCAGGGACCACACTCTGTTCTCACTGGTCGATGGCTCGGTGAAGTTCGAGTTCGCGCGGCAGGGCCGCAAGGTCGCCAGCGTGTATCCAGTGGGAGGCTAGTTGAAGTGAAGACCGGAATTCACCCTGAGTACTATGCGGAAGCCCGTGTGAGATGCAGCTGTGGACACAGCTACGTAACCGGGGCGACGAAACCCGAGCTACGCGTCGAAATATGCTCGAACTGCCACCCGTTCTTCACCGGTGAGCAGCGCATCGTCGATACCGAGGGTCGCGTCGAGCGGCTCAGGCGCAGGTTCAATCTACAGTAGCTTTCGGAACAACCTGAACAGCATGTCCCGTACCGCGATACGGGGGACGAAGGGGTGGGATCATCGAAGGTCTCACTCCTTTTCTTTTGTGAGCATATGACGACACAGCAAAAAGCAACATACGGCGGGCAGGCGGTGCTGGAGGGGGTGATGATCCGCGGGCAGACACACATGGCTGTGGCCGTGCGGCGTCCGAACGGCGCGATTGCGACTCAACTCAGACCGCTCAGCACTCTCTATACGGGCACGCTCAGACGCCTGCCGCTGGTCAGGGGAGTCATCACGCTCGTCGAGACGCTGAGCCTGGGAATGAGGGCGCTTAGCTACTCGTCGAGCGTCAGCCTGGAAGACCCTGAAGCCGACCCGGACTCCGAGGTCGAGTCCGAGGAGCTCAGCAAGGGTGCGCTTGCGAGCATGCTGCTGATCTCGTTCGGGTTCGCGATACTGCTGTTCTTCCTGCTGCCCCTGTTCGCGAGTCGACCGCTGGAGGGCGCGTTCGGGAACGACATCCTGTCGAACGTCGCTGAGGGGGCGATCCGGCTGGCCGTGTTCGTCGCCTATATCTGGGTGATCGGACGGATGGCCGAGATCAGGCGCGTGTTCATGTACCACGGCGCGGAGCACATGACGGTGCACGCGCAGGAGCGGGGCGACCCGCTGGTGACCGAGGCGATCAGGAAGTACTCGCCGGCGCATCCGAGATGCGGGACAGCGTTCCTGCTGACGGTCATGTTCGTGGCGATACTGGTGTTCGTGTTCGTTCCGAGGGAGCCGCTGTGGTGGCTGGTGGCATCGCGGATCGTGTTCATTCCGCTGATCGCGGCGGTCGCCTACGAGGTGATCCGATTTAGCGGCAGGTACGAGGACAACCCGCTGGTGCGGCTCATCAGCGCACCGAACCTGCTGCTTCAGAAACTGACCACACGCTGGCCGGACGACGACCAGATCGAGGTGGCAGTAGCAGCAATGGAGACCGCCCTGGAGGCTGACAGGGGTAGGTAGAAGTGTGCAGACAAGCATGAATGCCCAACCGACAGACCCCCTCTCCCTCAGAGCCTGCCCCGGCGAAGGCCGGAGGAGAGGGCTGGGGTGAGGGTGAAAAGTACGAATACATACCCTCGTCAGCCCATCTTTGAGAGTGGATTTCTTAGCCCCGGCGCTCTCTCAGCTCGGTCCAGACCTGCTCCGGTCTGACGCCGGCGTCGGACATCATTACGAGGCAGTGGTAGAGGAGGTCGGCCACCTCGGACGCCACGGCATCTCCGTCTCCCTTGACTCCGGCGATGGCGGCTTCTCCGGCCTCTTCGATTACCTTCTGGGCGATACGGTCAGAGCCGCCCTGGAACAGGCTGGTCGTGTAGCTGCCCTCTGGCATGTCGCGCTTGCGGTCCTGGATCACCGAGTACAACTCTTCGAGGATGCCTGGGCCCTTCTCAGGCGCGTCGAAGTCGGGCAGATCGTCGAACGGGGTGAAGAAGCAGGTTGGGTTGCCGGTGTGGCAGATGGGGCCGTCGGGAATCACCTTGAGCAGGATCACGTCGCCGTCGCAATCGACCGCGGCCGACCTGATTCGCATGTAGTTGCCGGACACCTCTCCCTTGTGCCAGAGGTCGGCGCGACTGCGTGAGTAGAACCAGACCTCGCCCCCTTCGAGCGTGCGCTTCAGCGCGCCGGGGTTGATGTAGCCCAGCATTATGACCTCGCCGGTCTCGGCGTGCTGGCAGATCGCGGGCGCAAGGCCCTTTTCATCTAGCAAAACTGTCGGCATTTTTCTTCACCCCACTCTCAATCCTACAACTGCGAGCATCCTGTCCGCATGAGCTGGCCTCCGATAAGATCGCTCCCGCTATGGAGTCACTTCGTATTGTACTTCGGCTACTTTTCGGTCGCCCTCGTAAACGTAAACCCAGTATTGCCCGGGCGCCCACGGCTCATCCTGCCCAGGCCCAACTGTGATTCTCTGCGTCCCTCCGATGTATTGCTCGCTGGCGGTCAACTCGATACCTCTTCGATCATACTCAAACCCGTCCTCATAGAACTCCACGACTCGCAGAGGAAGCTTATACGGCCCACCTTTCACGTCGTATGAGTACTTCAGAGTCAGCCATACACGATCGTCGGGATCCTGTGCAGAGAAACTCGACACTTCCGGCCCATCTTTGCCAATGCTGATAAAGGCCTTGTCAATCAGTCCGTTGATGGTGGGCAGGACGGGAGCGACCGGCTCGGTGTCAAGTTTAGAAAGGTCGTAGGGCTCGGTTCCATCATACCAGCGGGCCATAACGGTGGCTGCAGCAGAAGCCTGGTGGAACGCTTCCCGGATGTGCTCGATGGCCACAAGAGTTCCCTCGCGTTCATCGTCATCAGCATCCTCGACCTGTGACCTGATGTAAAGTTCATGGAGTCCCTGCCAAAATGCGGCTCTGTCCATACTGCGGTACATGTCAACGAACAGCCGCTCTCCGAGCGAGTAGTTGCATCCAAACCCATCAGTGTCCGAGTCGGCCCGAAGTGCTTCCAGCTCCGCTATGCTGCGCGCATATGGACAGGGATCATTCGTAATCGTCACCGGCTTGCCTGTTCGCTTGTTCTCTATTTCGGACGCAATGAATTCCGCGACTCCCTCGTCAACCCAGTCGTCGTTGCCGCTCCAGTAGTAGTGCGCTACCTCAGTAGTGCGCTACCTCGTGCGCTATGTTGAGGGGAGCAAAATCAGCTTCATGACTGTCGTCATCCACATCGTATTTCGGTCGAATGGCGATATGAGTACCGAAGTTGGTTCCCGCGAACGCCCCGATAACTGCGTCTTCATACAGCAGGCCTATATATTGTGTCGGCAGAGGTTCGCCCATCAACTCCTCCACTGCTCGCGCCGAGTGTTCCAAAATATCCATGCCCCGCGCGGCTCCGGGTCTGGTGCGGACGATGACGAGGTCCACGTTGCCGGAGAGCGGCGTAACGATGCTCCGGCGCTCTATGGACACCCCCTCGGGATCCAGCAGCGTTTCTAGCAGACCGGGGTTGGTCTTGACGACACCGTAGAGCATCGCTACGACGGGTGTCAGATTATCAGTGATTCCGTCGGTAAGTGAACGGTGTGACATGAGACCGTCGAACGCTTCCAGTCTGAAGTAAGCCATTATTGACAGAGACGTCATCGCTGAGAAGTCCGTTGGTTCAATCGTGACCAAGAAAGGCATATTGATGATTTGTTCGCTGGCAGCCCCACTCTTTTGGCTGATGAGCCGCAGTTTCTGGATGACATTGGCCTCAGTCATGGTGATACCATCTGTGAACCACGCCAAGTCCACAACCCGGTCTGCAGCGGCCCCATTGTCGAATGCTATGCGACCGAGATCGTCAATTGCCGCTGCCTCCATCTCAGTAATCCCGTCTTCGAACCAAGGCATGCCAACTACTCGAGATGCTACAGACTCGTGGTCGTATGCGATGCCGCCGAGATCTTTAATTGCTTCCAACTCTATCTCTGTGATGTCGTCTGCGAACCAGTGCAAGGCCATTAGTGACACGGTGAGCGTTTCATGGAATGCTGCCAAATTGATTACTTCTTGGACGGCTTCTTTCTCTGTTTCGGCAATACCATCATCGACCCAGCTAATTTCTTCGACGGATGCGGCGAGAGATGGTTTGTTCTGTACGAGCCATGCGCCATTCTTGAATGTAGAAAGTAGTGCATTAGGGGTCGGCGTTGGAGTGAATGTGGCGGTGGCCGTGAACGTAGCTGTAGGAACTGGCCCAGACGTGGCCGTGGGCGCTGGAGATGGCGTGTTGGTAGCCGCAGCCTTGGCTGCGAGTGTCAGAGAGGTGACCGGGGTATTGGTCGTAATGGCTATTGAGGCGAGCGTGGCTGTGGGCACTGGGATTGGTGTGTTGGTAGCCACAGCCTTGAATGTGAGTATCGGGGATGGGACCGGGGTCTTGGTCGCAATGGCTATTGGAACCGGTGCAGGTTTAGCTGTGGGCGCTAGCTCGTTCGGAATAGGTGTGGGGATGACTATTGATGGCGTCGTTGCCTGGCCGCATGAGATGAGAAGGGTCACTAGGACACCGACAATTGTACTCACGTAACGTCTGTTCATAGGATACAAATGGGGCCTCACTCTCCCCCGCCTCTGGGTTCCGGCCTACGCTGGAACGACGATGTGTGTGGTGGACTTGCCTCACTCAATCGGGCGTATGGGGACATTGCGGTCGTGCAGGAACTGCTTGATGTCTTGCACTCTATAAGTGCCGAAGTGGAAGACGCTGGCAGCGAGAACGGCGTCGGCCTTGCCGTAGTCGAGAGCGTCCAGGAAGTGGTCGGGGGTGCCTGCGCCGCCGCTGGCGATAACCGGGACCGTGACCGCCGATGAGATGGCGCGGAGCATGTCGAGGTCGTACCCGGTCTGGTGACCGTCGGTGTCCATGCTGGTGAGCAGCAGCTCCCCTGCGCCGAGGTCGTTGACTCGGACGGCCCACTTGAGCGCGTCGATGCCGGTGGACGTTCTGCCGCCGTGGGTGTAGACCTCCCAGCGTGAGCCTTCGTCGATGGCTAGGGTTGGGTCGTCGCATGTTACAGCGGGGTCGCCCGGCCTCATCACGGTGGCGTCGATGGCTACGACGATGCACTGGGAGCCGAAGCGCTCCGAGGCCTCGGCCACCAGGTCAGGCTCGCTGACGGCGGCCGTGTTGAGCGAGACCTTGTCCGCGCCCGCCTCGAGCATCCGGCGCACGTCGGCGACGGTCCTCATTCCCCCGCCTACGGTGAATGGGATGAACAGGCGCTCGGCGACCTCCCGCACCACGTTCAGCATGATGTCGCGGGAGTCGGAGCTTGCGGTGATGTCCAGAAGCACCAACTCGTCGGCGCCCTCGGCATCGTAGTACGACGCAAGCTGCACCGGGTCACCGGCGTCTCGGATCTCGATGAAGCTGATGCCCTTGACGACGCGGCCGTCGTCGACGTCGAGGCATGGAATGATGCGCTTGGTCAGCATATGTGCCCCGCCGAACCGCCGATAGCGCTGACTGCTTCAGCGAGGTCTATGTCGCCGGTGTACAGTGCGCGTCCGATGACCGCGCCGCCGACGCCGATGTAGGCAAGGTCTCTGAGATGGCCTATCGAGGCGATGCCTCCAGCAGCAATGACGCCGTTTCCGGCGATGGCCACGAGGCTGCGCATGAGGTCGTAGTCGGGGCCGGCGAGAGTGCCGTCGCGGGATATGTCGGTACACAGGAAGGTTCGCACGCCGGCGTCCATCATCAGGCGAAGCAGGTCTGTCGCTGAAGTCTCGCTTCCGTCGGTCCACCCGGATACGGCAACGTTGCCGTCCCGCGAGTCTATGGCAACCAGGATCGTCTCGGCGCCGAACTGCTCACACGCGCTCGTGACTATGTCAGGGTCTCTGACGGCCACGGTGCCGAGCATGACACGGTCCACGCCGGAATCTATGACCTCGCGTATTGAGTCGATCGTGCGGACACCTCCGCCCATCTGCACTGGGAGTCTTATCGCGTCCGCGATCCGGCTTATGACGTCGAGATTCTGGGGCGATCCGGCCCTCGCGCCGTCGAGGTCGACGACGTGGATGCGGCGGGCGCCAAGTCGCTCCCAGCGAAGGGCAACCTCCACCGGGTCGTCTGAGTAGACGGTCTCGCGCGAGTAGTCGCCCTGGTAGAGACGGACGCAACGACCGCCGATCAGGTCGATGGCTGGTATGACTTCCATCACCCTCACTCCCGTATCAAGTACGAGGCAGGCTCCAACGCTCTTCCATCAAGGGCTGACAGGGGTAGGTAGAACTGACCTTCACACCTGAAGCTCAACCGACAGACCCCCTCTCCCTCAGGGAGAGGGCTGGGGTGAGGGTGAAAAGTACGAATACCTACCCCTGTAAGCCTATCAAGAGAGAGGATGCTCTTGGAGTCCTTCATCTGCGCCGCTCCCTTTCAGGACTCGCGGACGAACCGCACGAAGTTGTCGTATATCTTCAACCCGATGCTGCCGCTCTTCTCCGGGTGGAACTGGACGGCGGCAACGGAGTCCCAGGCCACCGCGCTGCAGAACTCGACGCCGTAGTCGGTAGTACCTGCAACGATGTCCGAGTCTTCGGGGTCGGCGAAGTAGCTGTGAACGAAGTAGAAGTGGGAGCCGTCAGGCACGTCATCGAAGAAGGGATGGTCCTTGCGCCACGTCACCTGGTTCCAGCCCATGTGCGGGATCTTCTGACCTCCGGGCAGTCGTCGGCATACGCCGCCGACAACTCCGAGACATGGCTCGTCACCCTCGTCCGAGGAGTCGAGCAGAAGCTGGAGTCCGAGGCATACGCCCAGGAACGGCCTGCCACCGTCTACGTACTCGCGTATAGGGTCGACCAGCCCGCGCTGGCGCATGTGGCGCATTGAGGAGTCGCACGCGCCCTGTCCCGGGACGACTATGGCGTCGGCAGACGTAATACGGTCGATGGACGACGTGATCTCGGCGCGTGCGTCGAAGAGCTCGAGGGCTTTCTGGACGCTACGCAGGTTGCCCGCGTCGTAGTCCACGATTGCGATGGTAGGGTCCACAGCGTCAATCACCCTCTCCTCTCCCTCAGAGCCTGCCCCGTACTCGATACGGGGGCTGACAGGGGTAGGTAGATATAACTTTCAGGGCTTGAACCTCAATCAACTTGCCCCCTCTCCCTGAGGGAGAGGGTTGGAGCCTGCCCCGTACTTGATACGGGGGTGAGGGTGAAAAGTACGAATACCTAACCCATCTCACTCCTAACTCCTATTTTCTCTCTCCTCGTTCGGGCGGCTGGCCGGTGACGATCTCGAACGGCAGGTGACGGTCCTCGTACCGGGCCAGCATGAACAGCAGGTCGGAGAGCCGGTTCAGGTAGACCAGGATGTGGATATTGGGCAGGAGATCGGCGGTCTTCAGGTCCACGACACGGCGCTCGGCGGTGCGCGTCTGGGTCCTCGCGAGATCAAGTGCAGCAGAGGCGGTCGATGCGCCCGGAATGATGAAGTTGGGCGGCAGCTCGACCTGCTCACCAATCTCGTCGATGAGCTTTTCGAGCCTGGCGACGTGCGATTCGCCGACTATCTGGAAGTGCTCCAGCAGAAGGTGGCGATTGGTGGGGTCGGTCGCGAGCTCTGCGCCAATCATGAACATCTCGCGCTGGACGTCGAGGAGGATGTTCTTGACCTGTTCCTCGGAAGCCAGCGCGCGGGCCAGTCCGATGGCGGAGACCGCGTGGTCGGTCGAGCCGTATGCCTCGGTGCGAACGTCGGACTTCGAGACACGGCCGCCGAAAAGCAGTCCAGTCTCGCCCTCGTCGCCTGATCGGGTGTAAATATGCAACTGGCTCGTTCCTCCGCGCGATATTATAGCAACGGCATGTGCCGAATGGCACGGGGAGGTCGGGTCTGGTCTGGTCTGGGCTGGGCTGGGCTGGGAAGCTGTATCAGTTTAGTCGGCGCCGCTCAACGCGATCGAAAATCCCCTCTCCCTCAGAGCCGACAACAGACCCCCTCTCCCTCAAGGCTGACAACAGACCCCCTCTCCCTCAGAGCCTGCCCCGGCGAAGGCCGGGGGAGAGGGTTGGGGTGAGGGTGAAAAGTACGAATACCTAACCTTGTCAGCTCCCTCAAAGCCTGCCCCGTACTCCGAT
>JAKZVY010000130.1:0-2504 GCA_047515825.1 Dehalococcoidia bacterium | reverse complement strand
GTTTCGACCAATTTGGAGACAGAAGACTGCCGGTGATGAAGGTGCTACTAAGTACAGGCACGTAAGCAGAATTGCGGCCTTACAAGACTATCCAGTCGACCCGCTGCGCCTTGCGACGTCAGCTGATCTGACGTCGCAAGGTGCAGCGGCTACGGATAGAGACCTAATCTTGCATGGCCGAGCATTTCCACCTAGAACTGGTCTTCACTGGAAGACGACCTCAGACGGTCTTAAACGACTAGACCGGTCGAGCCGTCTGATAATCGAAGGACAGACTCCAAGATTTGTGCGGTTCCTAGACGACTTCTCAGTATTTCCAGCCAATAACGTCTGGATGGATGTAGGAGGTGTCCAAAGTCGAACTGATCCAAAAGTCTACGTTGTGCAGACCGCCACTGAGCCAATAAAGCGTTGCATCCTAATGACCACTGACCCCGGCGACCTCGTACTCGACCCTACCTGCGGCTCCGGCACCACAGCATATGTTGCTGAGCGATGGGGCCGTAGATGGATCACTATCGACACCTCCCGCGTTGCGCTGGCTCTAGCCCGCGCTCGAATCATGGGCGCGCGCTATCCCTACTACATGCTCTCCGACAGCCGTGAAGGCCAACTGAAGGAAGCGGAGATAGCGGGTCGGGAGCCGTCGGAGCGCGCAACGTTCGGCGATGTGCGGCAGGGATTCGTGTACGAGCGTGTGCCGCACATCATGCTGAGGGACATCGCCAACAACGCCGAGATCGACGTGATCTGGGAGGAGTATGAGGAGAAGCTGGCGCCGCTAAAGGAGCGGCTGTCATCGGCCATCGGCCAGTCCGAGACGCTTGAGGAGTGGGAAGTCCCCAGGGAGTTGCCGGACGACTGGCCCGCAGATGCTCAGTCGTTGCACACCGAGTTCTGGGAGACTCGCATCGCCCGGCAGAAAGCAATCGACGCATCCATAGCACGCAACGCCGAGTTCGAGTACCTATACGACAAGCCGTACGAGGACAGGAGCAAGGCGCGGGTAGCAGGGCCATTCACCGTGGAGAGCATCTCCCCACACCGGATGCTGGAGGTGGACGAGAACGACGAGGTGTTCGACCGCATCGCCGAGTCCACGAACGGCTACGGGCGTACGTACGACTTCGCGCAGATCATCCTCGAAAACCTGAAGACTTCAGGGGTGCAGCAGGCGCACAAGGAAGACAGGATCGTGTTCGACTCACTGACCAACTGGCCAGGACGGCTGGTATGTGCCGAGGGTCGATACACCCAGGGCAACGATGACGTTGCCATACAGAGACGGGCGGGCATCTTCATCGGGCCGGAGTTCGGCACGGTGTCCAGACCGGACCTCGTCGAAGCAGCCAGAGAAGCGGCGGAGGCGGAGTTCGATGTGCTGGTCGCCTGCGCGTTCAACTACGACGCGCACACGACCGAGTTCGAAAGACTGGGGCGTGTGCCGGTTCTCAAGGCACGGATGAATGCTGACCTGCATATGGCCGACGACCTGAAGAACACCGGCAAGGGCAACCTGTTCGTCATCTTCGGAGAGCCTGACATCGACATCCTAGATGCCGACGACGACCGGATACAGGTGCGAGTGAACGGCGTCGACGTGTTCCACCCCAACTCAGGTGAGGTGCGAAGCGACGGACCGGACGGAATCGCGTGCTGGTTCATCGACACCGACTACAACGAGGAAGCCTTCTTCGTACGGCACGCCTACTTCCTCGGCGCGAGTGATCCGTACAAGTCGCTGAAGACCACGCTGAAGGCCGAGATAGACGCTGAGGCGTGGGAGTCGCTCCGCAGCGACGTCTCCCGCCCATTCGACAAGCCCGAGTCAGGACGAATCGCCGTCAAGGTCATCAACCACCTCGGCGACGAGGTGATGAAGGTGTTCAGGGTGTCATAGCTCTCGCCCTGGGCAAGGGCTTCCCTACTCCCTCGGTCTGGCCGAGTAGTCTTCGAAGGGGCCATCGCGCCACTGGAGAGCGGCTCTGAGGCCCTCGGCCTGGGAGATGTCGCTGAACACACCGGCGGTGTGCCGGAAGCTGGACAGCCCCTGCCAGTCGACGCCGACCTCCAGCGCGGTCCTGATTCCCATGATCTCGTAGGCGCGGTTTATGGCTTTCTTGGAGGCGGCCAGCATGTCCGGGGCGATGGTCGCTATGGCCCTGGCTTCTCTGGCAGTCTCGGCGTCGAGTTCGTCGGCGGGGAACGCCTTGGTCGCCCATCCGATCTCGACTGCCTCCCTACCCGTCACGGCCTTGCCGGTGAACATCAGGTACTTTGCCTGGCTCATCGGCATCTTCCACGGGAAGTACATGGTGTCCGGGGTCGTCAGCGCCCTGACCGGCGGGTAGCCGAGCTGCGCGTCTTCGGCGACGAACATGATGTCGCACATCGAGGCCAGCTCGCTCGCTCCGGCGAGGCACCAGCCGTGCACCTGCGCGATGACGGGCTTGGTCAGCTCCCAGATCAGCCACAGGCCGTTAACGAGATCACGCGCGTACTGC
>JAKZVY010000129.1:0-10045 GCA_047515825.1 Dehalococcoidia bacterium | reverse complement strand
ACTCGCGCCACCCTGGTCCGCGAGAGTTCCCTGCTGTGTATTCTCTCACCATCCCGCGCATCGCAGTCCCCGCAGACGGCCATAGGGACCCTGTGCGGCAACTGAAGACCGTCCGCCGCCCTCCCATCTACCCCAATGGAGCCCAGGCCATCTCCCCTGCAGTTCCCTCACCCCCCTTCTGCTGTCCTCACGCCGTCCATCGGTGGATTCGGGCTAAAGCGCCGATCTAAGGTTAGGTGGTGGATCTGGGGACTAATCATCCCCTTGACCCCTACCCCTAACTCCCACGCTATAATACCCTCGTTTGCCCAAGTTCAACGGGAGCCCCGTCCTTTCTCATGACGACAATCAAGTTAACACCTGAGATGAGGCGCGGGCGCGTACTCCTCGCCTGCACCGTCGTACTCGGCCATGCCATAAAGCACATCTACAACTCCGGCCTTCAGACCATCCTCTTGCCTGAGATCAAGATCGGGATGGGCCTGAGCGCGACCCAGCTTGGCACGCTCGCCTTCTCGCGCCAGATGACCGGCTGGGTTACCACCGTCGGCGCCGGCTACCTCGGAGACAGGTTCGCCAACCGCGCCTCCCTCATGCTGGCCATCTCCATGATCCTGATGGGAGTGTCGTACTTTCTCGCCGGTCGCGCTCCCACCTATGTGCTGATGCTCGCCGCGATGCTCCTGATCGGCATTGGTCCTTCTATGTACCATCCGCCCGCCATGGGCGCGCTGTCTCGCAGATTCCCGGACAAGCGCGGATTCATGATCTCCCTGCACGGAACCGGCGGCAGCGCCGGCGAGGTACTTGGCCCGCTGGTCGCCGCCGGTGCCCTCATCTACATGATGTGGCGGGAGGTGCTGCAGATCAGCCTGATGCCCGCCATATTCGCCGCATTCCTGATCTGGGCCATGATGCGGAGCGTCCCCGGAGAAGTGCCCGGTTCCGCATCGACCCGGGACTACTTCCGCGCCATCGCCGGACTGCTCAGGAAGGGCAGGCTGGCGATCCTGGTACTGGTCACCGCTCTGAGAAGCATGGGCCAGAGCGCCGTCATGATCTTCCTGCCCGTCTATCTGAGAGAAGACCTCGAATACTCCGCCGGTACGGTGGCGCTGTTTCTCGCCCTTGCGCAAGTCGTCGGCATAGTCGTGCAGCCCGCGATGGGCTGGCTGTCAGACCGGTTCGGACGCAAGATCGTCCTCGTGCCCGCACTGACCGCCATGGGACTGCTCTCCGCCGTCTTGGCCGTCGCCGAACCCGGACCCCAGCTTGTACTGACGATCATAGCTCTCGGAGCCTTCCTGTACTCGCTTCACACGATCATGATAGCCGCCGCCATGGACATCGCCGGTGAGGACGAGGTGCAGTCCACCATCGTCTCGCTCATCTACGGGGCCAGCTTCATCGGCACACTGTCCCCGGTCTTCGCCGGGGTGATCGCCGACAGCTACGGCACCCACATAGCCTTCGTGTACGGCGGCGCGGTCGTCCTTCTCGGCACCCTCATCCTCGCCCTCACCAAGCTCCCAAGCACCGCCAACCAGATTATGCGATAATTGAAACTATCAACGCCATGTGGGGTTCCCAATGACTACGGATGCCAGACTCGGAACGCTGGAAGGGCGCGCGGATGAACAGGCGGCGGCAATCGTAGACCTGCGCGCCGGACAGCGCGAAATCGTGTCAACCATAAACAGCCGCTTCGAAGACATGAACAGCCGCATCGACGGCGTGGACAACAGCATCGACAGCCTGAACAGCCGCATTAACCGCGTATTTCTTGCAATGCTCGGCATAGGCGCGGCGCAGGTCGCGTTGCTGATTACACTCGTAGTCCGCAGCTAGGGGCACGAGGGGCCAACGTGGGAACTTTCAACGTAGCCATCCAGGTCGGCGACCTCCAGAGAAGCCGATTCGAGAACTTAGAAGCTCTGGCCGATACCGGCGCCACCACCACCGTCATACCCGCATCCGTTCTCGACCGTCTGGGCGTCAGGCCCACCAGTCGCCATACTTTCGAGTACGCCAGCGGCGAACAGGTGGAGTTGGACATGGCAGAGGCCAGGATCCGCGTGGAGGGTCGGGAGACCACCAGTTGGGTCATCTTTGGGAACGAAGACGGCGGCGTGCTGCTGGGCGCATACACTCTGGAGGGCGTGTTTCTCGCCGTCGACCCGTACAATCAGCGCCTGACGCCGGTGCGCGGGCTTCTGAAATAGCCCCTAGTCCCCGATCAGAAACACCTCTCGCTGCATCTCCGTCGTCACCTGTGGTCCGTTCTTGGATATGAACACGTCGATCTCCGACCGCACCCCGAACTCCGGCACGTAGACCCCCGGCTCTATCGTCACCGCGATGCCTGGGATGAGGCGACGCGTGTCGAAGGTCTCCCACGAGTCCAGATTGACGGCGTTGGAGTGCACCTCTCTGCCCAGGCTGTGCCCCAGCCGGTGGTTGAAGTACTCGCCGTAGCCCGCCGCGTCGATGTAGTCCCGCGCCACCTTGTCCAACTCCCAGCCCTGGAGTGGACGGCCCTCCCCGAAAGCCCTCTCGATCTCCGCGAGCGCCGCGTCACGAGCGCCGATCACGACGTCGAACACCTCCTGCTGCCTGGCCGGGACCCGGTCTCCCACGTACGCCGTCCAGGTGATGTCCCCGAACATCGCGTCCTCACCCGGCAGCCGCGTCCACAGGTCTATCAGCACCCAGTCCCCCCGTCTGATCTGGACGGACGTTTCCGGCGTCGGGTCGAAGTGAGGGTCCGATGCGTGCTCGTTCACAGCCACGGCCGGCCCGTCGGTCACGATCAACCCCTCCTCCAGGAAGCGATTGCGAATGAACTCCGCCACGTCGTGCTCCGTCACACCCGACTGCACCGAGTCGCCGATGTACCCGAACGCCTCCTTGACGATCTGCGTCAGCTTCATGGCGGCGAAGACGTGCGACTCTAGCTGTCTCTCGTCCCACCGCTGCGTCGCGTACTGAAGCAGGTCTGCCGACGACTCGACCTCCACGCCAAGCCCCTTCACCATCTCCAGCGTGCCCGCGTCCACCTTAGACACGCGGGGCAGCGCGCCCTCCGGTGTGTACTCCATCGCGACCCGTCCCGAAGGCGCGAGATGCCCCCTCAGCTTGTCGATCATGTCCGAGCGGTTTACGAACAGCGTCGTGTCCAGCCCAAGGTGCCCGAAGCGTCCCTGGTCCACAAAGCTCGCCAGTATGTGCGGACGACCCCGCGCCGGGATCCAGACCCACACCGGCCTCGTCACGTGACCGACGCGCCCGATTGTGTCTTCCAGTATCGGATTCATGCCCCGGTAGTCATACAGCAGCCACCCACCCATCCCCTGCGTCTGCATGTACTCCTGGGCCTGCTCGACCACTTCTGTCATAGACATCGGCTTCGTTCCTTCCAAGTCCTAACGACCATCACAAATCTACCAGCAGCCAACCCACCCGGCAAGATTCGTTCTGAAGGGCGAGCTTGTTTCAGTTTAGCAACCGTGTTGAAGGTCAAGCAGTGGAAAGTTGGTCGATGCAATGCAGGGTTCCAATGACGAAAGTCTCACATCATCACATTCAGGATCGTCAGCAGCTTTCGCATCGAGGCCACCAACGCTACCTTCTTCGGCTTCCCAGCCGCCACCAGCCAGACGCAGAACGCGCTGGTCACCGGGTTGTGCCGAATCGCTGCCAGTGTTGCCATGTACAGCGTGGAGCACACGCGTAATCTACCTTCCCAGACCTTGCGTTTGCAACGTTATCGTCCGCTGTCTCGGTTGTGTGGAGCAACACCCACGAGCAATGCTTTCGGTCTTCACGTTGCAGGTGTACCTACACTCCATCCGCACTGGCCATAGACACGATGCTCTCTATTAGCGAGGGACTCGCCTGCTGACGCGGCTTCCACCCCAGATAATCGTCGAGTGCAAATATCGTGTTCCCACCCCCATCACTGTACATCCTGCGTCTGACCACAACTTCCCCTAACCGATTCACCACTGTCCGACTACGAAACCCCTCCACATTCAAGCCCTTCGGCTTGCAGTCCAGCAACTCATCGTCCAGAGTCTGGAGCCTACGTCTTGCCTGCTCACGCGCATAGGCGCATCCTTCCCGATAGCTCTGCTCTTCCCAGTCGACGCCTGCGACGGTCTGGTCTTCATTGTTGCACTGCGTTACGCTGAGTTCTGCCATCAGTCTGGACACCCCTGAAATTTTGTACTCCTTCTAGGATAAGTCTAAGACTGGTGGCATCGACTAAACTGATACAGGCTCCAATCTCCCAGGGCCTTTCCAAAGTCTATTTGTAGCAATCCGGTGAGCATCGAGAACAAGTACCCCAGCAGTTACATCGGCCTTGGTCACCATATCGGTGGCGGGATCAGTAGGGCGGTGGATGCAACTTTGGAAAGACTCTGCCAATCTCCAGCACCCCCTTGAAACTCCACCGCTTTCGGGGTACAGCAGGATTTACACTGTTAGGTGGCATACGGTGAACACATGGAGGTTAGACGATGAGCCATTGCACATGTAGTGAGACTGGACTGGGAGCGGCCGTCAGCGGCGCCCAGGTCCGGCCAGACAAACCGATGAACCTGATCACTATCGAGCAAGAGCCGGTCATTGGCGAAACCCCTCCACGCGCCTTTGGCAACTGGCTCATCCCCAATCCCCTCCTCTACGTCCGCAACCACTTCTCCGTTCCCCACATTGAATGTGACACTTGGAGTCCCTGCGTCATCGGATAACCGCCGTTTGGCATCCATCGTCAATTGGTGTAACCTCCCCAGTGGTGGCGGGGAGACCCACCCCGCGCCTTAGGGAGGACTGAGACCAGCATGTTGGGCGGCTCCAAGAAGTACATCGGTCTCGTGATGGACCGGTACACAGCCGCGCTCGCCTTCCAGGACTATCGGACACTGTGGATCGCGAACTTCTCGTCCGGGGCCGCCGCCTGGGCGCTAATCGTCGCGAGAGGACTGCTCGTTTACAGCCAGTCCGGTTCCTCGCTATGGGTCGGAGGCGTCACCTTCGCCGCGATGATTCCCAGGGTTCTAGTACCCCCGATCTCCGGCTACCTCTCCGACAGGTTCGATAGGCGTAGGGTCATCACGGCCATGTACGCCATAAACCTCGCGCAGAACCTCGTGCTCTCGATCCTCGTCGCCTTCGGAGCGATCGAGCTATGGCACATTATCATACTGTCGCTGATCAACGGCTCTGCGCGCGCCGCGCAGATGCCGGCTTCCCAGGCGCTCGTGCCCAACCTCGTTCCCCGCCACCTCCTGCTCAACGGGATCGCGCTGAACCAGGCCACGATGCAGGGGTCGCGCCTTCTCGGTCCGCTCGCGATTACCCCTCTGCTCGCGACCGTGGGAGAGGAGGGGGCCTTTTTCCTGTGCAGCGGCTTCTACGTGATTAGCCTGGTGCAGTGCCTGAGGCTCAAGACCGTGTCCACCGGAACAGTGGATCGAAAGCGCAGCGTAGCCAGCAACCTGATCGACGGGCTGAAATACGTCTATCGCACTCCGATCCTGCGGGCTGTGACCTTCATGGCGCTGTTTCACTGCGGCCTCACCATGTCGTTCGAGTCGCTTTTGCCGGTGCTCTCAGACACTCGACTCGACGCCAAGGATGCGGGGTTCAGCCTGCTGATGATGGCCGTCGGCGCGGGAGCTATGGTATCAGTGACCGCCATCGCCGGAGTCACCAGCGAGTCCACGCGGGGCAAGCTGTTCATAAACCTCGGAGTGCTCAGCGGACTCGCCCCGGCCGTTCTCGCCATGTCAACGAACGTTCCCACCGCGCTGGTCGCTGCCGCCCTGATGGGCGCGACCCAAGCCGGATTCATGACCTTGACCCATACGATGATCCAGGCCGTGACGGACGACGGCATTCGCGGAAGGGTAGGCGCCGTTTACTCGGTACACATCGGCGGGATGATGGCCTCCGCCAACCTGATCAACGGCGGACTTGCCGATGTTCCTTTCATCGGCGCGTCGCTGCTCCTGATAGTCGGCGGCGTGGGCTTCATAATCGTCATGTTCGCCAGCTTCCAGGCCCTCACAATCAGGCGCATCTACAAGGGCGAGCTTTCGTACGCCGTGGCTCCGGCACGCTAGCCCCTACTAACGACGACATGCTGCCGCAAACGTTCATACATCTGCCAGGTATTGGACCCGTTACCGAACGCCAGCTTTGGGACTCGGGCATACTCACTTGGGACGATTTTCTGGAGGCCAGCGGTCTACCAGCAAGGGCGCACTCTCAGCAGACGCGCCTGAAATCGATTCTCGCCGAGTGCCGACAACGCTTTCTGGATACGGACTCCGGCTACTTCGCGCACGCTATCCCACACCACGAGTCCTGGCGAATGTACGCCGACTTCAGGGCCAACGCCGCCTTTCTCGACATCGAGACCACTGGGCTGTCTCCCGATCGCAGCATCATCACCCTCGTGGGCATCCTCGACAGCCACGGCTACCACGCTTTCATCCACGGCCAGAATCTCACCGACCTCCGCGAGGCTATCGAGAAGTATGATCTGATCGTCACATACAACGGCGCGTCGTTCGACCTGCCGTTCATAGAGCACCACTTCGGGTCTCTCTTTCGGCACACTCCCCACATAGACCTGATGTCACCATTGCGCCGTCTCGGTCTGAAAGGTGGACTCAAGTCGATCGAGCGCCGACTCCAAGTTGGCAGGCCAACAGAGCTATCTTCACTGAACGGGTACGACGCGGTAAGGATGTGGCGAATGTGGACGGCGGGCAACGACGGCGCACTGAAAACGCTCGTCCGCTACAACGCGGAAGACGTGCTGTCTCTACCCAAGCTCGCTGAGATAGCGTACAACCGGCTCGCCGCCGGTATCGAAGCGCCGGTATCCGCGCTGGAACAGTGGTCGTACTCCCAGATCGACCTCCCATACGATACCGACGTTATTCGCAGCCTCAAGATGCCAAGAGTGCGCCGCTGAAAACCGACTACACGTACGAAACGATTCTATTGACTTATAGTTGGGAGGCGAAACGTGACTTCGGCACCGTGTAGCGACTGTGAAGAGTACGCCCTTCTAGATGGTCGATGCTGGGAGTGTCATCAGAGGAACCGAAAGAGGCAACGGAAAGTGTCGAGGAAGAATCGCGACGCGGTCTTTGATCGAGATGGCGGAAAATGTGTGTATTGCGGCTGCGTCCTGCTAAGGCATCGCCATCCATTGAGGTGTAGCTATGCTGAAAGTGCCGAATACTGGGAGATAGACCACCGAACCCCCGTAGATTCGGGTGGAACAAACCATGTCGCCAACCTTCAGTTGACTTGTTCAGGTTGCAATCAAGACAAAGGAACTCGTAATGACAAAGAGTATCGCGCTTTGCTTGAATCACGAGAGTTGGCTCAATCGCGCCCGCCCAAAAGTCTGGAAGAAATTAGAGAAGATTGCTACCACAGACGCCGGCAAGTTAAACCGGAGGAGGCCGAATCCATAACTACCATCATGCAAAGGACGCTGGAGGATTGAGAACCGTTCCCATTATGAGTCAACAGAACCCATGAAACAGCGAGAAGCCCTACTTAAAGATGTCAGACTCAACTGAGACCGAACGACGCCGTGAGGTCGCCCATCGGATAGACCAGGCTCTCGGAGACCACCCCAACGTGGCAGCGGTCTTCGTCTTTGGCTCAGTCGCTTACGGTCATACAGATGCCAAGTCGGACGTGGATGTCGGAATCGTGTGTCAGCCGGACGTCTTGGACCCGTCGTCAAGAGGGCGCCTCCTGTCGTCGGTCAACCCTGATTGGACCATCGACTATCGCGCTGCGTCAGACCCTGCGCAGGCGATTTGGGATTCATACGACAAGGGTACTGTGGACGGCGTTGAAGTCGAAGTGCACTACATGACCGTCGCCAAGGTTTCCCGGGTTCTGGAGCAGGTGGTCGATCACGGGGCAATCACGACGGACGACGTACCGTTCAGACCGTACAGACTTGGCTCACTGCTGCAGCGAGCGTGGCTGCTGCGCGACAAGCAGGGTATCTTCGAGGCGTGGCGAGACCGGACAGTGGACTACCCGCCGCGGCTGAAACGGAGCATCTTAACGCACAATATGCCAGTTCTGTTGGACAGCGTGGACGAGATGAAGACGAGCGCGGAGCGTCGCCTGGGGCCAGGTATCTTTCTGTTTTTCCTGATGCACGGTGTACATGCAATCGACAGCATCGTATTCGCACTGAACGAGGTGTACGACCCTACCTCCCGGTGGGCCGAGAGGGTCGTTCTTCCCACGCTCACCAACATCCCCGACGACTTCCTGGCTCGATACAACTATGTGTTGGAGGGTCCATTCGACCCGGAGGGCGCTCTTGAGCGTGCCCATGTGTTCGAGGAGCTGGCCAATGATGTCCTGCGCATGGCGGAGGAGGAACTGGACCGCGCCTAGAAACCCCGCTGTGCCCGGTGACTTTGCGTCTTCTGGTAGTAGAAGGTCAGTCTAAATCGCGCAGCCGTCGCTGCGTCACCAGAATGAGCGCGGTAGTCAGGAGCAGCAGAATGCCCAGCATCCCGACGACGAACTGGCCTCCCATCTTCTGCGCGATCGCCCCGGCCGGAAGGACTCCGAGGGGCATCAGGCCGAAGTTCATCATAAACACGCTCATGACCCTTCCCCGGTATCTGTCCTCGACCTCCTCCATTATCAGCGCCATGTTGAGCGTTCGGCGTCCGGCGTCTCCAAGTCCCAGCAGGATCATCAGCGCCGCGGCTATGTAGTAGAAGGGAATGGCCGCCACCAGCACCAGCGCGATTCCGCTGACGAAGCTGCCGACCAGTAGGATCAAGCCCCTGCGCCGCTTGCCCATGGAAGCGATAAACAGCGCCCCCACCAGCGAGCCGACACCCATTATCGTGACCAGCAGACCCAGAGATTCCGGTCCGCGTTCGTACACGTCCACGACGAAGACGGGCATCAGGAACCGGAACGGCATTGCCAGCAGCGCGGTCGCCAGTCCCATCATCAGCAGGATCAGGACTATCGGACTGCGGGCGACGTACCTCAGCCCCTCAACGATGTCGCTGAACATCGGGACACTTGGACGGCCTGCGCTTCCCCCGCTCGCCGACACGAGCGAAGTGAGTAGTATAGCGACTACGCTGCATCCCGCGATCAGAAAGTACACCCCGTCCGGGCCGATTACGTTGTACAGGCCACCCCCGATCATGGGAGCAAGTAGCGTAGTCACGCTCATTGCCGCCGCGTCGAGCGACAATGCGTTTGTCAGGTTGTCCTTGCCGACCAGGCGAGGCACCAGCGACTGCCGCGCCGGCATCACGAACGAAAAGATCGCCCCTTGAACCATCGAGACGCCAAACAGGTGCACCCATGAGATGGTCTCGGTGAAGATCGATACGCCGATGAAAACCGCGAGCACGACCGACGTAAGCTGACCCGCCTGAATCACTCGCTTGCGCTCCATACGGTCCGCCACAGCTCCCCCGAAGAGGGCCAGCGACAGCATCGGTATCGCGAAACCGGCGTTCACCAGCCCGAGGATGAATGGGGACGAGGTGATCTCGTATGCCAGGTAGCCGCGCACGATCATCTGCATCTGGATCCCAAGCATCAGGAACACCATGCCCAGCCAGAGGAACCGGAACTCCCGGTTGCGGAGAGTGTGGAAAGTCCTGCGCCAACCCCGCGGGCTGGTCTCGCTCGTTGGAGGCGGGGTTCTCCCGGGCGACGACGGAATGGCGCCTACGGCGACCCCGTTTCTCGACAGGTTGTCCGCCGGCTCGGTCTGGTCAGATTGAGTTCTGCCTGGCTCTCGCCCGATGCCCAGTTTACATCACCCTAATCGAACAGATCTGATACACGGATGCTGAATCCTTTGAAGACCGGTGCGCGGTCGTCCCGAACCTCTAGCAGCCCGTCTGAGGATTGGCTGGCGGGCCTTGCGTACAGGTTAGGTCAGACGGCGACAACTATTGTTGCCGGGTGCAGCCATTGACGGACCAATGGATTCGTACGTCTCACTGTG
>JAKZVY010000128.1:0-5888 GCA_047515825.1 Dehalococcoidia bacterium | reverse complement strand
GGTCCATGCTTGCGCCGCCTCTCTTATTCCGACCACGAAGTCGAGGTCAGTCGTAGGAGCGGGCATACAGGCGATCCGGTAGGTGATGCTATGGTCCTCATCATGCCACGGCTGTCTCATCACACCAAAATAGAAGGCGCTTGAGAACACCTGACCGGCGGCACGGTGCCTGAGCCATATCTCCAGGTTCGTCGTTCCGTCCCCGAAGCCGCATCGCAACAGGAAGACGCCGCTGTAGTTATCGGTTGGCGTTGTCGTGGCGTTGAACCAGTCGGAGTTTACGGCTCCCCATGGCTTTCTACATGTAATCTGGCCACTCGAGGCCTGGACGCCGGTCCCGGAAGATGCTCTGACTCGATAGTCGTAGTGAGCCAGGTCC
This sequence comes from Dehalococcoidia bacterium, assembly GCA_047515825.1. Taxonomy (GTDB): domain Bacteria; phylum Chloroflexota; class Dehalococcoidia; order Lucifugimonadales; family UBA1123; genus VXRN01. Next base: position 5,509 of record JAKZVY010000128.1, on the reverse strand, counting down.
ACACCGCTCGGAGCGTCCTCCAGCTTCAGAGTCAGATAGTTGTTGGCTATGGTCCACTTTGCATCGTGAAGATGCAGGTTGTCCTGAGAGCCGCCGTGAATTTTAGCCGACACCGAGAAGTTGAGTAGGGGGCCGAAGAGATAGCATCGGATGACAGCTATCACATCGGCCCGAGTGGGTCATCAGACTCTTGAGACTGCGCCGTCACCGGCAGGGCTACGGCCAGGACGATCAATCCCAGCACAACAGCCAGAAGCAACGCAACCGAACGTCCATCGTGCTTCAACAACTTCATCACTCCCTACGAACGCTCCTCTTGGAGAGAAGTGCAAAACTCCGAATTCCTACCCGTCACTCCCGCGAAGCTTGTCCCGGTGGAAATGGGGAGCGGGAATCCACAGGCCAGCAACTACCGTTCACCATACTGGACTCCCGCTTTCGCGGGAGTGACGAGACTACTTCCGACGGAGTTTTGCACTTGTCTCCTTTTGCAAGTTACCTAGGCTCGCCGGATGCCTTTAATATAATCCTACAAGGCCGACAGCGCATGAACAGCAGGAATTCAAGAAGGGAGCCTGTATCAAATTGGTAGGCGGTCTCTGCGTGAAACGCCCAGCCATCATATACCCAGCGCTCGGCTGCCCAGTTATAATTGAGGCGCCTGATTCTGGACAAGGGAGAGTCGCCCGATGACCGCAAGTGTAATCAGCGGAACGCGCCTGGCCGAAGAGATCCGGGCCGAGGTCGCCGAAGGTGTCGAAGAGATGCAGGCCAAACACGACGTCGCTCCCGGACTTGCGGTCGTGCTTGTCGGAGACGATCCTGCCTCCGCCGTTTACGTGCGCAACAAAGGTCTGGCGGGAGAGGCGGCGGGAATGGTGTCCGAGTCGGTCATGCTCCCGGCGACGGCGTCCATGGACGAGGTACTGGGCGAGGTGCAGCGGCTGAATGAGGACAGCAGCATTCATGGAATGTTGGTGCAGCTCCCCCTGCCGGACCACCTGGACGAGAACATCGTCATGGAGTCCATATCGCCAGACAAGGACGTGGACGGGCTTCATCCCTTCAATATGGGCCTGCTCGCGGCCGGCCGGCCTCGGTTCGTACCCGCTACGCCCGCGGGAATCCAGCAGATGATCGTTCGATCCGGGATCGGCACCGAGGGCAAGCACGTCGTGGTGCTGGGCAGATCAAACATCGTCGGGAAGCCGGTGGCGAACCTTCTGATGCAGCGGGCCAGCGACGCGAACTCTACCGTGACGGTGTGCCACACTCGCACACGCGACCTGGTGAACATCACCCGACAGGCCGACATCATTATCGCGGCCATAGGCGTGCCCCGATACCTGACCGCTGACATGGTCAGCGAAGGCGTTGTCGTAATCGACGTCGGCATCAACCGTATCGACGCCCCAGAACGAAGGCGCGGCTATCGGCTCGTTGGCGACGTGGACTATCGGCCGGTAAAGGAGAAGGCGTCCGCGATCACTCCTGTTCCAGGCGGCGTGGGACCTATGACAATCGCAATGCTTCTGAACAACACGCTGAAGTCCGCGCGGTTCTTCATGCACCCGCATCTGCGCGACGGCTAACTCTGGCTCCGTGGGTCCAGTCCCAAGACAATCGCCGCCGATGGCACGTCCGTTTACCGTTCGCCCCATGGAGGAGCGCGACCTTGGACAGGCTGCCGAGGTCGAGAAGGATACATTCCCAACACTCTTCCCCCCCACGTCGTTCAGACGAGAGCTGAGAAACAGGATCGCGCGGTATCTCGTCCTGTCGCGAAACGCAGAGAGTTCGGGTGGCGGCCCTCCTCTGCCGTCGCTTCCGGACACACCCGCCGAAGGGCGCAACGGCCCCCTGTTCAACCGTCTGATGACGGGGGCGCGCCAGATGTGGAGAGGACGCAACCCCTCGTGGCAGCCCGGAGAGGACCTCATCGTTGGGTTCGTGGGACTGTGGTACATGGTCGATGAGGCCCATATCGTGTCCATCGGAGTCAGGAGCGAGTATCGCGGCCTCGGTCTGGGCGAGCTGCTATTGATCTCCGCAATCGAGCAGGCCATCGAAATGGAGTCGCGAGTGGTAACTCTAGAGGTGCGGGTCTCAAACTATGTGGCCCAGAACCTGTACAAGAAGTACAGCTTTACGGAGCGGGGTGTGCGAAGGGGCTACTACTCCGACAACCGGGAGGACGCGCTGATCATGACCACCGAGCCGATCAGGAGCGATACCTACCAGGAAGACCTGAAGGGCCTTATTGCTTCCCATGAGGAGCGGTGGGGGGGCCGTGCCCCCGTCAAATTGGCTGACTCTGATCACAGAACCGTATGCGATCTTACCCGCATCTAATGGCATACCGAGCCACTAAATCGGGAGCCTTGAATACATGTCCACATCACAAATAGCCATATTGGTGGCTGTCTGCCTGATCGCCGTGGCAGTAGCCTGTTCGAGCAGCGAGACGGACACGCCTCAGCCGCCATCGGAGTCGCGGGTATCTCCCACTTCGACATCCGCGCCAAGCGCGAGGGCGCAGCAGTCAGCGCCAACGCCGGCGACCGCACCTGCGGCGACCGCAGCGCCCCCTCCCACCTTGGCGCCGGCTTCGACGGCTACGTCCGTTCCGGCGATGCCCGCCCCGACATCGACGTCCATGCCGGCTCCGACCGCAGCCCCGGCAAGCCCCTCGCCTCAGAGCGCTGCGACATCAGATGCGTCGGCCCCTGCCACGGTCACGTCTGAAGCTGAAGAGCGCGATCTCAAAATCGTGACTCTGCTCCCATTTGACGCGATCCCCGCAATACTCGAACCGGAGTTCACAAGCGCTGAGGAGGCCGACGCGGAGCTGGAACCTCAAAACCTGGTGCTTGGCCTATCCATTAACGGCGACCATCGAGCGTACTCGATTCCGACCCTCAGCTCACACGAAATCGTCAACGACACGGTTGGAGGCAAACCGGTCGCTGTGACATGGTGACCGCTGTGCTTCTCGGCTATCGTGTATAGCCGCACAATCAGGGACCAAGAGCACACTTTCGGCGTATCCGGCAAGCTGATAATGAACGCGCTGGTAATGTACGATCATCAGACCCGCACCCTCTGGAGCCAGTTCCTCAGAAAGGGCGTGGAGGGAGAGCTCGAAGGTGTAGAGCTGGACGTGTTCCCGGTCACCCAGACAACCTGGGCGACCTGGAAGGAGCTTCACCCCGACACGAAAGTCATGACTACGGGCGGCCTCGGCAACAACGACAACTACAACGGGTACTACATGAGCAACAAGCCCGGAGTGATCGGCCAGGCCTACGAGGACGACAGGCTTCACGACAAGGCGCTGGTCGTCGGCGTCGACTTCAACGGCGTCACGAAGGCATACCCGACGGCCGACCTGCTGAACAACCCAGTCGTGAACGACGACGTCGGCGGACAAGCAGCGCTGGTCTACATGGACGGGCCGACCGGCACGACACTGGTCTTCGATCGCACAGTAGATGGTCGCGAACTGACATTCGCGATTGATGGCGAGCCGAACGGGATTCTTACAAAACTGGTGGACGAGGAGACCGGGACGATCTGGTCAGCGTTCAGCGGCCTTGCCGTTGAGGGCGAGCTGTCCGGCGCGAGGTTGGAGCGCCTTCCTTCACACTTGTCGTTCTGGTTTGCGTGGACGGACTGGTACCGCGATACCGAGCTGTTTACGAGTTGACACCCAATCTACCTGCCTCTTAGACTCCGAACCGGGCGGCCGCGCCCAGCGAGACTCAGACTGGTGGAGACGCGACATGCCCGAAGACGCACCCGGTAAACCGAACATCATCGTCATCCTGGTGGATGACATGGGCTACTCGGACATCGGATGCTTCGGGTCGGAGATACGCACGCCCAACCTGGACTCGCTTGCGGCAGGCGGGCTGCGGTTTTCGCAGATGTACAACTCCGCGCGCTGCTGTCCGTCGAGGGCAGCGCTGCTGACCGGCTTGAACCCGCACCAGGCCGGCGTGGGTCACATGGTCGCCGATCTCGGAGTGCCCGAGTACCAGGGCTACCTGAAGGAGAACGCGGTCACGATCGCCGAGGCGCTCAGGGCCGACGGCTATTCCACTTTCATGTCCGGCAAGTGGCACGTGGGCGGCGACTACGATATGGCCGACCCCGACTCGTGGACCCCTTCCATTCCGGGGTTCCCGACGCCGACACAGCGCGGGTTCGACCGCTACTTCGGCATCCTGACCGGAGCGGGCAACTTCTACTTCCCCAAGACCCTGATGGACCAGGACACACTTGTTCCCCTTACCGACCTCGACGACTTCTACCTGACCGACGCGATCAGCGACAACGCGGTGAGCATGATCGGCGAGGCGGTATCTCAGGACAACCCGTTCTTCATGTACGTCGCCTATACTGCGCCGCACTGGCCTCTGCACGCTCCCGAGGAGGACATCGCACGCTACGAAGGCCAGTACCGAAACGGATGGGAAGAGCTGCGCACCAGCCGGCACGAACAGCTAAAGAGCGAGGGCCTGGTTGACGAGAAGTGGGAGATCAGCCCACGAGATGCTGACAGCCCTCCATGGGACGATGTCGCTGACCCGGACTGGCAGGATATTCGCATGGCCGCGTACGCCGCCCAGATCGACCGCATGGACCAGGGCGTGGGCAGAATCCTGGCAGCCCTGCGCTCCGCGGGTGTAGTCGACAACACGCTCATCATGTTCCTGTCGGACAACGGCGGGTGTGCCGAGTTCCTTGCCGAAGACGCCAGCATGCCCCAACCCGCGAGGTACGGAGGTGTCAATCCTGACGGCACACCTGTTGTCGTCGGAAACATCCCCAGACTCCGCCCAGGCGGTCCACAGACCTTTATGAGCTACGATCTACCGTGGGCAAACGCCTCCAATACGCCGTTCCGCCGGTTCAAGCGCTGGACGCACGAGGGCGGAATATCCACGCCGCTCATCATGAGCTGGCCAAAGAGGATTCAAGAGTCCGGCATCGTACACTCACCCGTCCACCTCATCGACATTATGCCCACCTGCCTGGACGCCGCCGGCGCCTCGCACCCAACTGAGCGCGCGGGCCAGCAGACCATCCCTCTTGAAGGCGAAAGTATGCTGTCCGCTGTCGATCGCGGGGACTGGGAGCGCGAGAGTCCGATAGTCTGGGAGCACGAGGGCAGTAGGGCCGTGAGACAGGGGCAGTGGAAGCTCGTGTCTGCAATCGGGGGCGCCTGGGAACTGTACAATATGGAGCGCGACCGCACTGAACTGGACGACCTGTACACTCGAAACCGCTCCAAGGCCCAGGAGTTGGAGAGAATCTACCAAGAGTGGGCCGAACGCTGCGGCGTGCTGCCGTGGTCCGTCATCAGCCCAGACTGGAACCCGCGGATGCGCGGCCAGAGCGTCCATCTTTCAGGCTAACGCCCAATACTATGCTCCCAAACCGTCGTTTCAGCGGAGGCTGGAACCTGGCGACGGGACCAAGGAGCCCGACACCCGAAGCCTGACAC
>JAKZVY010000127.1:0-6052 GCA_047515825.1 Dehalococcoidia bacterium | reverse complement strand
AGATGAAACCAGCCCTGGCTCTTTGGCCTGGTCTTTGCCTGACTGTAGTGGTCTACGGTGTGAACATGTTCGGCGACGCCATGCGGGACCTGCTTGACCCCAGGCTCAGGGGCAGCGAAGGGTGAAGGGGCAAAAATTAGTTTCGACACTTGGGGCGCCCGACCACCGTACTCTAATTTGCCCGACGGGATGTCAGTTGCAAGTTATCAGTACTTGATCGGCGTGTTGGAGAAATACTCCCGACTAGCTCACGCCAGCAGCATGTCCGCAAGCTCTGGAAAGGCCCTCGCGCTGACGTCGAACCCGGACGTTTGCGACGCAACCTCATCGGTCCCGAACGTCCCAGGACTCTCGCCCACCCGGTGAACGTACGCCGATCGCATCCCGATCCCCGTCGCCGCGTGCAAATCATTCGTATGCGCGGCCACCATCATCACCCGCGACGGCTCCAGCCTCAGCAGCTTGACCGCCGACCAGTACGCCGGGGGGTCAGTCTTGTAGTGGCCCAGGAACTCGTACGAGAGGATCCCGTCCCACTCGATACCGTTGTGCCGCGAGCAGTCTATGGCAATCGACCAGCTCAAGACGGTCAGCACGACCACTTTGTAGCGGCCGCGAAGCCTGCGAATCGCGTCTGCGGCGTCCGGCCACGCCCTCAGACGATGCCACACCTCGTTCAGCTCGTCGCGCTCCGCGCTGGAAAGCTCCAGCCCGTAGGAATTACGACTTCCACACCGATACCAACGTCGGCGACGCACACACTCCCCCTATGTCCACTTCCACAGCGACAACCACGTCCATGAGCATTTCCGGCGCATACGCTCACGACCGTCTCGTCGTCAGCGTCAATTCCAGTATAAGTGACGAAAGTGGGAGCCTGTGTCCATCCTAGATTTCGGCCCCGTATCCGGTGTGGGCAGGTGCCTGTTTTTCCGAAGTGACGGTTTCTCGGCTGGGGGGCTACCCTACGCCTCTTCTCCGGCCTCCGGGTCGGGTACAGGGGTTATGCAGTAGTAGGCGCTGTTGTCGAGCAGGCGCTGGATGACTCTCGGCGAGGAGTCGCGCGGGAAGGGGGTCATGGCCCACTTCTCGGCGAGGGCCATGCCGATACTTTCGGCGTCCTTCGGCTCGTTGCCGCCCGCGAGCAGCACCCGGAATACGGCCTCTTGCATGGGTGTGTCGGGCAGGAGGAAGTCCTGCTCTTGCGAGCAGTGCGCGGATATCTGGTCGATGAAGTCCTGGGGGTCCAAAGCTACGATCTCATCTTCCGCGAGACCCTGCTGGCACATGTAGCACTGTCTGCTGGAGAACAGCACGGCCAGCGACCGCTGCGACTTTTCCGCCGTGGCTGGGTCTATGAAGTACTCTCGCGGCTTGGAGGCGTCGTTCAACTCATTCATCACTGTGGGCGAACCCAGGGGGGGCATCGATACGTTATCAACCATCAAAAAACATCCTCAGGCCAGTCTAGCATTAGGACCTCCACGACGTCACCTGCCTTCTTCATCGGCAGGTCTTCAGGGCAGACGGCGAGGCCGTTCGCGCTTGCCATGGAGGTCAGCAGGTTGGAGCTCTGGTTTCCCGTAAGCCTGGCGTGGTAGGCGCCGTTCTCTTTGGAGATGACCGCGCGCGCGTAAACACGCCGACCGTCGGTATTGTATATCGGCTCGTCAAGCACCGCCGTAATCCGTGGCTTACGGAGTCCGCTCTTGCCCATCATCTTGCGTATGGCGGGGCGCGCGAACTGCTCGAACGCCACCATCGCGCTCACGGGGTTGCCGGGCAGTCCGAGGTGCGGGACTTCCCTGCCCTCGTCCGTCCGCAGCACACCGAACGCGAGCGGCTTGGCGGGGCGCATCCGCACGGACCAGAAGTCGATCTCTCCATGCTGGGCCAGGACGTCCTTGACCATGTCGTAGTCGCCCTTCGAGACGCCGGCGGAGGTTATGAGCATGTCGGAGTCCAAGCCTTCTTTGAGCTTGGCGTTCATCGAGTCCAGGTTGTCACGGGCGATACCTAGCAGCTTCGGGATGCCGCCGTATCGCAGCACTCCGGCGGCTATGGAGTAGCTGTTGGAGTCATATATCTTGCCCTCGGCGTAGTCGGCGCCTGCTTCGAGAAGCTCGTTCCCAGTGGCCAGTATCGCAACGACCGGCCTGCGCACGACCGTGACGGTTTCGAGTCCGAGCGATGCCAGCACGCCGATCTCGGCGGGTCGCAGCGTCGTCTCTTTGGTCAACACCGTGTCGCCCCGTCGCACGTCCTGGCCCGCTGGTCGGATGTCCGCTCCCAGGCGGATGGGTATCTTGACGCCGATTTGGTCGAGGCTATCGCCGGAGTCGCGGCGCTCGACCTCGTCGGTCTCCTCGAACGGCACGACAGAGTCGGCTCCGGGCGGTATGGGCGCGCCGGTCATGATCCGGACCGTCGTGCCCGGCCCTACGGTGTCGCTTGGAAGCTGACCGGCGGCGACGGCTCCCACGACCTTCAGCATGACGGGCGAGTTTTCCGACGCGCCCACTACGCTGGCGGCCTGGATTGCGTATCCGTCCATCGCCGAGTTGTCCAGCGGCGGGATGTCGTGACGCGCGGTTGCGTCCTCTGCCAGCACCTGCCCCAAAGCGTCGAGCAGAGGCCGCTCCTCGGATTCGAGAACGTGGAAGTGTGCCAGAATACGCTCGAGCGCCTCCTCGACGCTGAGCATGGCTTCGTGGTGGTGTCTGTGGCCGTGTTCGTGGAGGATCATCTCTGCTCGTTGCGCTGGTCGCGCAGGTACTCATAGATGCTCTCGACGGTGCCGTCCTCGCTGAGTCGGAAGGCCACGCCGCCGCGCTCAGCCTCGATGACCGACATGGCGATCTCCCAGCCCTGGTATGGCGGGCCGACGCGGCAGTCGTCGGGCACGAATACGTTGTCGAAGCGCACTCTGCGCTCGCTCCCCATCAGCATACGCATGGTGCGGATCTCCAGGCCGGGACTGTTGGCGTCCACCATGAACACGCCAAGGTTGGAGCGCCGGGGCCTGTCGGGGTCAGTGTTGGCCAGGGTGATGAGGTAGTCGGGGTCGAAGCGTCCGGTTATGAACGCCTTTTCGCCGTTGATGCGCCATCCGCCATCGTCGGGGATTGCGCGGGTGTTGACCGCCGCGAAGTCGGAGCCGGATTCCGGTTCGTTGAAGCACTGCCAGGTGATCGACTCGCCGGTCAGGCAGGGAGGGATAAACCGACGCTTCTGCTCCTGTGTTCCCCACACCATCATGGCGGGCACCCAGCGGTTGTTGTCTCCCATGCTTGGGAGCGGGAGCCTGCGCATCTCTTCCATGAGCACCACGTCGAATCCAGCCGTCAGCCCTCCGCCGCCGTACTCGCGCGGCCATGACGGAGCCAGCCAGCCCTTCTCGCCGAGCTTGCGCCTGAACTCCTTCACCCTGTCCTGGTTCTCGGCGTCGAGCGGGCTGCCGTCCGGCGGCACCTTTAGGTCTTGCGGGAAGTGCTCGATCAGCCAGGCCCGCACTGCCGCGCGGAAGACCTGCTGCTCCTTAGTGTAGGGCGACTTGAAGTCCACCATACCCCCTTATACACAAAGGGGGCCTCCCCGGTAAAGCGAAGGCTCCGTGTGAGTCTTGGTGTGAGATTTATCCTAGACTCCGGCCACTCCGGCAGTCGACGGGGTGGCGGCGGCGCGTTCCCTAGTCCGGCTTATGCCGATGCGTCGCGAGATGATGACCTTCTGGATTTCGACGGTGCCCGCCGGGTGCGCGCCAACCAAGCTGCCACGCTGGTACACCTCCGGCTCACCGCCGAACGGCGCGCGCGGCTCGTTGGTTCCGCACAGGCTGTACATGCCCATGATGTCACGGGCGCGGTCGGCGTTCGTGATCCTGTACAGCTTGCCGAACATCGAGGTCTGCGAGCCGTGGTACGTCATCTCCTGCCTGGCATGGTACATGCCGTAGTTGCGCAGGTTCAGGAGACCGTTGACGTGGGAGTCTATGTAGGCGGACATCGTCTCCTGGGCGATGATGGGATCGGATCCCAAGGATTCACTGTCTCGCTCGGTGTCCTGAACGTACTCGAGCAGGTTCTCCAGCGACTCGTCGCGGGGGTACGCCTGTCCGCGTCCGCCGTGCTCGACTTCGAGCGTGGTCTGAGTGACCTGCCAGCCCTGGTGGTCGCCGCCGATGAGGTGGTCGCCAGGGATCCTGACGTTGTCGAAGAAGAAGACGCTCTGGTCGTCGCCCGACAGCAGGTTCATCCGCTCCTGCGACAGGCCCTCGGCTGGGAATGGCACCATAAAGTAGCCAAGATTCCGGTGCCGGGGAGCGTCCGGGTCGGTCATGAACGGGCCGAACAGGAAGTCGGGTTCTTCCACGCCGCTGATCCAAATCTTCTGACCATTGAGAATGAAGTCGTCGCCGTCCCTGATGGCACGGCTCTGAAGGGAAGCCAGGTCAGACCCGGCGTTCGGCTCAGAGAAGTTCTGGAACGCCACCTTCTCAGCGCTGAGCAGAGGCTTCAGGAACTTCTTTTTCTGAGACTCGTCCGCCCAGACCAGCAGCGTCGGGAACACCAGCCCGTTGGTGAAGCCGCCGACCACGCGGGCGCGCCTGAACTCCTCCTGGAGTATCGTCTCGTGCTCGCCGGAGAGTCCGCCGCCACCGTACTCCTTAGGATAGATGGGATACAGCCAGCCCTTGTCGGCCAGTACCATGTGCATGTCCCGCCAGTAAGCGTACTGGTCATCGGACAGCTCCATCCTGTCGACGGGAGCTTTCATCTCCTCGAGGATGTTCTCATCCAACCAGGACCTGACTTCCTTGCGAAAGTCCTCCTGATCTTGGGTGTAGGTATAGGCGAAATCCATCCGGTTGTCCTCCTGCTAGCTCAACTGCGCCTGTGTATGAGCAGCTTCTGGCCTATTCGAGAGCAAGGAAAATGGTAGATTGTAAACGGCTTCCTGTCAACCGCATCACCCTATCATGACAGGGTCTTTCGATTGTTGGACATGGTACGGATGAAGCGGTGTCAATGGGATGTCTGGGATTGAGTTGCCCTGTATCAAGTTAGGTGAGCCGGCAACTTTCGTGGGCGGAAAAGTTTTTGAAAAACCTGCCGCACCTGCCGCACTTGCCGCGGTCAAAGATAGGCAGGAAGCGGTCCAGCTTTGGGGTCGCGGCAGCTTGGCGATTTTAAACCTGCCGCGCATCTGCCGCACCTGCCGCATCTGCCCCCGTCGGGACCGGTTCAGGGATGAGCCGGATGCTCCTGAACAGCCTGCGTCCGTTGGTCTTGTGCGTCTCAGCTCTGAAGGTCTCCCACACGGAGTTGTAGAATCGGCGTGCGCTGATGGGGCTGAAGCGGTCGAGCGCGCCGTGTTTCATGGAGTTGGAGATGAGGTTGCTGAGCATGGCTCGTCCGTCTTCGGGTTGGGGTTGAGTTGGCCGAGTGAACTGTTGTGCGATTATAGTGGGAACCGTAGTTCGGCGTCAAGGGTAGGGGCTTTCCCAGATCCACCACTTGACGATGGTATTGCGGCGTCGGCGGGTGCGGGCGCTTCGCGAAGCGCCCTTACGGGCATCCGGCCTGTAGGTGGTGGATTTCGGCTTTCGATTCTCGTGCCACTTGCGGCGTTTTCCCGCCATGTCATGTTGAGCCTGTCGAAGCATCGTAGACCCTCCGGCTTCGCTCAGGGTGGCAGGATGGGACAATCGAAAGACCCTGCCCTATCATGATACCAACGTGAGGGGATGCGCCCCTTAGAGACTATCTCAAAACACTGGACGGTGTCCAAGACTTTGACCAACATAGATGCCAAACTTGTTCGAAGAGGTGCATGCTACGTGTCGAAGCAAGATAGTCTTGAGACGATCTGGGAGGTACCGGATGATCTCTGGGAAGAGATCGAGCCGCTGATTAGCCCGAATCCACCGAAGGAGGGCGTCGGGTCAGTGTCCTGAAGCGGCAAGAGGGTGTTCCTGTGAATCTGGGATAATGGTTTTGAAACAGCAAACCGACCCCAGAAAAGGAGCACCCAATAGATGCTACCACGCAAC
>JAKZVY010000126.1:0-7166 GCA_047515825.1 Dehalococcoidia bacterium | reverse complement strand
CGTTGGAGCAACCAAGCGAAAAGTCTATGCAGAAGATGCGACGGTTCGTCGAGAAGTTCACTGAGAAGTCGGGGACATACACGCATCCGACTGAGGGCGTGACCGAGTCCGTCATCTTGGGCCTGGCTCAGAATGTCGACGAGATCAAACGCCCCCTGTGTCCATGCCGGTTCTACCCAGACAAGACCGAGGAGATCAAGCACCGCACTTGGATCTGCGCCTGCGACGATATGCAGATATACAAGTACTGTCACTGCCTGCTGTTCGTGGACGAGGAGGGTCTGCCGATTACGGAGTACCTTCCCGAGGACCACGAAGGTCTGGAGATGTACGGGATGGTGAAGGACCCGCACCCGGACAAGGGCCGTCCGCTGCGCCACAAGGCGGAGGAGCGTGAGATCGAGCGTCGGGAACGACCGTCCTGAGGAGAAGCCATGAGCACAACCGGCAGTGCCGTCACCGTCTATTCCACCCTGGGCTGTGGATACACGGACATGCTCAAGGAGCAGTTGGACCGCGACGGCGTCGAGTACGAAGAGGTCAACCTCTCGCTGCACCCCGACCGCTGGGGCGAAGTCCTGCCTCATACCGGCGGAGAGCGCATCAGCCCCGTCATGATCGATGGCGACGAGGTCATAATCGGATTCAACGGCATCGGCTGCTATGGCTAAGGCTGACGTTTTAATCTATACTCATCCTGAATGCACGATCTGCGTCTCGGTCAAGATGGAGCTTGACGAGAAGGGCAAGGTGTACGAGGAGGTCGATCTCGGAGAGCACCCCGAACGCTGGCCCGAGGTGGAAGAGTTGACCGGCGGGGATAAGATAACCCCGGTCGTGGTCGATGGCAACGAGGTCATCATCGGCTACCACGGCGTGGGCTGCACGTTCTACTAGCGCCCGTCGCACCCGCTTGAACAGATATTATGGCGCCGCCGGGTCGGTTTGTACGCTCGGCCCGGCGGGGCCTTCCCATCCTTTACCGGTTGTACCCGGATCCCCGCGATGCTACGTGACCATCGACCGCGTCGGTAATGTGCTCCAGCAGGAACGCGAAGTCCTGATACGACTGCAGGTTGCCGAGTTGGTCCTCCAGCGGCCACATCTGGTCGATCAGCATTTCCAGATCATCGCGTACGTAGCCGGAGTCTGAATTGTCCAGATGGGGTAGGCTGCTGTAACGGTCGGATGACAGCGCCACTATCGCCCCGAACTTCAGCAGCGCGGAATCCATCGAGTCCTGCGTATCGCCGTCCATGATCGCGGCGTGCTGGCGGTTAGAGTCGCCGGTTTCGGGAGTGACCCATCTCAGCTCCACCTCGCCCAGCTTCACTGCGCCCGAGCCGAGTCCGTTGCCATCATCTACCAGCTCTAGCTCGTAGAAAACCGTCGTCGATGCGCCCATCGGTATCTCCGCGAACTCCTTCCGCGCCTGGGTGAACGACTCGTCCGAGGTGACGCGGTTCTCGTAGCCGATCATGCGCCAGGCCTCCACGACGTCCGGGTCCCAGCGAACCTGCGCGCGAGTCTGGTCCGCGAACGGGATGGACAGAGCCAGCCAGCTCTCGCGGCTGAATGTGGCCCTGGCCTCACCGGTGTCGCTCAGGTAGCGATACCAGCCGTTTCCGTGCTGGGCAAGCTGCTCTAGCAGATAGTCGTTGTAGTTGTTTATCCCGACGCCTATGGTGATCAGGCGCAGCGGATTGGCGCTGTCGCTGTCGCTGGCAGACTCCAGTATCGCGAACGGATCGGTCGCGTCGACGTTGGCCACGCCGTCCGACATCAGCACGATGTAGTTGAGCGCGTCCGGCCTTTCGCGGCGGACTTCGTCGGCAAGCTGAACGCCGAGGTTGAGGCCAGCCTGCACGTTGGTGCTTCCGTGCGGTTCGAGGTCGGCGATAGACCGTTTGACTCGCTTGTAGTTCGGACTATTATGCTCGACGGTCAGATTGTGGATAACCTCGTCCGTGAAGTGAACGACCGCAATGCGGTCCTCGTCTCGAAGACTACGCCTGATGCTATCGGCGGCCTCGCGCGCGATGTCCACTCGATTCCCGTCAGCCATCGACCCCGACGCGTCGAGCACAAGAGTCACGTTCAGCGGTTTGTCGTCCCAGATCTCCGGGGCCTGGAATCCTATACGTGCCAGGTGTCTGTCACTGTCCAGCGGATGCCTGATGACGTTGGTGGATATGGCGAAGCTGTCGCGGTGCTCGGGCTGTTCGTAGAGGTAATTGAATGCATTGATCCACTCCTCGGCTCTCACGGAGTCGGGATCGACCTCGAACTGCGCCCGCGCCCAGTTCAGAGCAAGCTGGTACGACGTTCGGTCCGTGTCTAGGCTGAATGTGGACGTGTCGTCTTCGGACGTGGTGGCGAACCGGGAACGCTCGTAGTCCTTGAACGTCGTCATGGACGGCTGGGCGCTCTGTACTGCGGCTTTGGACTGTGCAGGGGCGGCTTGCGCTGACATGGCGGCCGGAGCCGGAGTAGGGGCCGGGGCGGCCGGAGCGGCCGGAGCCGACTCCTGCGCGACCGCGACCTCCTTTACCACCTCAACGGTCTTGACGACCTCTTTTTCGACGACGACGGTTTCGCCTGGGACTTGTACCTCCTTGATCACCTCTTTGAGCGTCTGTGGAGCGGCCGTGGCCGCCGGAGCCGGGGCATCCGGGGACAGTGGAGCGTCGGGCTCCGTCTTCGAGCAGGCGAGCGCCACCACCAGAACTATCATCATACCGGCGATTATCAGCTTTGGGCTTCGCATGGATTCCTCCCTCCTGTGAGCGTATCCGCTGTTGTCGACCAGCCTTTGTCGAGACCGGTTCACAGGTATAGACGCCGCCGGGCCGGGATTTGTTCCATCCAGAGTAAATGGAGGCGGGAGGGAAGGGTGGCTGCTCTCGATGCGGTTAGCTCCGTGTGACGCCGCGAATGGAGTACAATGAAGCTCAAGGAGAGGCAGGAATGGCAGACATAAACACACAGCAGGATCTCCTTCGCCTGCTGCGGGATGACCCCGAGTTCAAGGAAGAGGTAAGGCGAATTATCCTGACCGAAGAGCTGCTCAATCTGGCTCCCAGACTAGACCGGATAGAGGGGACGCTTCTTCAGATCACCGACCTGGTTGGAGACGTCAAGGGCGACACAGTCGAGTTGAAGATCGAGAAGAACATCGTGCCCATTCTCAGCACAAGGCTGGAGCTGAGGCGGGGCTCGCTCGTAAAGGGTGGAGCGCCGACAGCGGCTTCGCATGAATTCGAGGATGCCATTTACGATGCCTACGAGGAGGGCAAGGTCACACAGCGGGAGCGCAGCAGGGTGAACGACACAGATGCGATCGTCCGCGCTGTGAGCAGGATATCGAAGCGCCAGGTCTATGTGGCGGTCGAGGCGTCCTATGCGATAGACGACGAGGACGTGAAGCGCGCACATAGGACCGCAGAGATTCTCGCCAGGGTCTTTACTCACGCCGAAGTGAAGCCAGTTGTGTACGGCAAGACGATCGACTCATTGGCGAGCGCCGCGGCTGAAGATTTGGACGTGGCTGTCTATCAGACTGTGTAGCTTGGCCGTGTTCTTGTCTCAGACGGGCTTGAACTTCACGAGCGTGTAGTCGTCGGAGGCGTCGTCGAAGACGGCCTCGACCGCCATGTCGATCCGCGCGTCCTCGATGTCGCAGCCGATCAGGTTCGACGGCATTCGCGGCCCTTCGTTGAGCTGGACTATCGCGTAGATGTGGGGCGCCTCCGGCTGGAACGCCGGGTGAGCCGTCTGGTGTACGACGGTGAACGTGTACAGCCTGCCCTTGCCGCTCACCTGCGTCCAGTCGAGGTCGGACGAGTAGCAGTTTGGACACTGCTCGCGCGGGTAGAAGAAGATCTTCGAGCACGTTCTGCATCGCGGCAACACGAGCTCGTGACGCTTCGTGGCCTCCCAGAACGGCTTTGAGAGAGTCTCGTTCATCGGCCTGGGCCTTGGTTTAGTGTAGTGCGTGGTCATGGCTTAGCTCTCAGTGGGACGGTTTTCACTCTCACCCCAGCCCTCTCCCATCAAAGGGAGAGGGGGTAGTTATCTGATTGACCAGCCCTGCTTTTCAAATAGTCGAAAGGCTCTGGCTTGGCCTCTGGTTAGATCGCATCCTCGGACCCGAGGACCAGCGAGCACATTTCGCTCGCCGTGCCCCCTCAACCGTTCACCATACATAAGTTGTTTTTGGGCACCTGCCTGACCCCGGCCTTGCCCATAACCTGTCGGGCGCCCTCTATAACGTGTCTGAAACCGCCGGCGAGTCCGGGCTGACCCCCGGAAAGCTGTCCACCGTCCGTATTGACCGGGAACGTGCCCTTGTACGTCGTATCGGTTGATTCGTAGAAGGGGCCAATCTCGCCCTTTGGAACGAATCCGGCATCTTCGAGGCTCACGGCCACGAGAATCGTGTATCAATCGTAGAACTCGGCGAACTCCATGTCCGCCGGACCATACCCCGACATCTGGAAGGCGCGTTTCGCGCTGGTCGCCACGGGGGTCGTGGTGATCCTGTCGGTCTGCCAGATGTTGGCGTTAGACTGCTCCATGCCCGCGCCGAGCAAGTACGCCGGGCGATTAGGCAGCGACCGTGCCCGCGCCGGCGTCGTCATGATGAGCGCGGCGGCGCCGTCGCATGGCATCACGCACTCCAGCAGGCGCAGCGGGTAGTTGATGTACCGCGAGTTGAGGATGTCCTGGACGCTCGCGGGCTGTCCGTGGAAGACGGCGTTGACGTTCTCCTGCGCGTTGAAGCGCTGGTCGGAGGCGACCTTCGCCATCTGCTCTTGAGTGGTGCCGTACTCGAACATGTGGCGGTTGTAGATGAGCGCGTAGCCGGTCCCGGCGCCCGGGGCCATGCCGTACGGCTCTTCCCACTCGGACCGTACAGACGCGCCGCCCGGAACGGCCGCCGACGCCCTGGAATTGCCCATCACCACGAGCGCCGTGTCGCACAGTCCGGCGTTGATGGCGCTGGCCGCGACGGTGGTCGCGGACGCGCCGCTCGCGCCCTGCATGGAGACGCCCGTGGCGAACGTGGGCTTGATGTCGATGTACTCCGCCATCATCGCGGGTGCGGCTCCGCCGTCTGTCACCAGGCCGTTGATGTCCTGCTTGCGGAGTCCGGCGTCGGCGATCGCCTCTCTGGCCGCCTCGGCGCACAGGCCGTACAGCGTGCGGCCTTCCATAAGCCGCCGTGTTGGCACCTCGCCGATTCCGACGATGGCCGCTTCGCCTCTGAGAGTCATGCTTCCCCTTCCTCCGTTGCCGTGTCAGCCCATTGTACTACAGCCGACGAGGGGAGTGGGTGCGGGCGCTTCGCGAAGCGCCCCTACGGGTGTCCGGCTGTTAGGTGGTGGATTTCAGGGCGAGTGGGGGACTTGCGTTACGAGTCTGGGAGTGGGGCTCGTAACCTGAGAGGTCGCCGTCCATGGCCTTGACGAGGAAATCGACATACTTGCGCATTTGACACTAACTAACTATAATCGTACTTACTCGTAACACTCGATCACTGGACGAAGACAGGGAGACTTGGCATGGCGATAGATCGAGACCAGAAATATCGGGAAATGGCGGTCCGGGGCAAGTATCAGAGACTGTATACGTATCTGTGTGGTCTTCAGGCCAAGGAGTGGAGGACCTCCTTCAGTGAGATTGAGTCGGTCATTGGTTTCGAGCTTCCCCCTTCTGCACGGCTTCACCGGCCTTGGTGGGCAAATCAGGGCAGAGGCAGCGGCCACAGCCATGCTCTTGCGTGGAGCGTCGCCGGATGGGAGACAGCCCAAGTCGATATGGAATCTGAGACCCTGCTACTCAGGCGGCGGAAGCGTCCAGAGGCCGTTCGCAAGCTCAGCCTTGATGAAGTGTGGCCCGTCCATCCCACGGCAGTTTGGCCGGAAGGCCTGAGCCTCAGCCGAGAGGACATCTACGAGCACAGTACCTAGCCACCGATGTTTATAGATACCAACGTCTTTGTGAACTCTCGTATTCCCCATGCTCCTGACCACGACATCGCCAGGGAGAGACTGGATCATGCTCTGCAAGGCAATGAACCGCTGAGGATCAGCCGGCAGATTGTACGTGAGTACCTGGCGGTTGTGACTCGGCCTCAGACTTGGCCGGTTGCCATCACGCGTGAGGAGGCGCTCGAGGACGCGAGCAGGCTGATCGGCCGCTTCGAGGTTCTCGAGGACGGCCCCGTAGTCACCGAGTCGCTGATCGCGCTGTGCCGGGAGGTCTCAGTGGGAGGTAGCAAGATTCACGACGCCAATATCGTCGCGACCATGCTGGCCCATGGCGAGCGCAGGCTGCTAACGTTCAATACCGCAGACTTTCGGCGTTACGGAGATCGTATCGAGTTGGTGGGCGTGTAGTGTGGGTGGCGGGGGTGCTTACATCCACGAAGGACACGAACGGGGCACAAAGTGGGAGGTGGGGAATGAGTGAGGGTATCCAGTTTCCTTTGGGAATTATATCGAAAACTTGACAGGCTTTGCGAGCTGAGCACCGTGAGGTTCACCACACAGAGAGAGGTGAACCCTCATGGCATGCTAAACTCAGGACATGAGCCTCATCAGTCGGAGTCAATAGATGCTGGAGCTGGGGCTAAGGATCGCAGTTTGGGCCTCCGACATAGGGGAGTATGCCCTGCTCCATTCGTCGAATGAGTGGTTGGAGCCAATCCTGGAATGCCTTGTCATTCGGCGCGCAAAGTCCCGAGTTTTCGAAACGGAAGTACGTCAGAGTCGTCAGAGCCGTGAAGCTGTGAGGAATCGATCCGGTCAGGCTGTTGTGAGAGAGCCACAGACTCTCGATTCTGTCCAGATTCCCGAGCTCAGCCGGTATCTCTCCAGTCAGGTTGTTGCGAGAGAGGCGCATACCTTCGAGGCTATCTAGATTCCCGAGCTCAGCCGGTATCTCTCCAGTTAGGCTGTTGTTAAGGAGGTCGATATCCTCAAGGTTGTCCAAGTTCCCAAGCTCGGGCGGTATCTCTCCTGTCAGATTGTTCTCAGAGAAGTCTAGATACTCGAGATTTTGCAGATTCCCCAGTTCGGCCGGTATCGATCCAGTTAGTCTGTTGACCTGGAGGGACAGCCACCCGAGGCTGTCCAGGTTCCCCAGTTCGGCCGGTATCTCCC
>JAKZVY010000125.1:0-7994 GCA_047515825.1 Dehalococcoidia bacterium | reverse complement strand
CGCCCGGCGACCTCCCGCCTACCCGAATCAAGCCCGGATAATCGCGCCTGTAACTCCCTCACACCCTTCCGCTGTCCTCACGCCGTCCACCTGTATGAATCGGTGGATTCGGGCTTAGTTGGAGGAGCATGTCAGTCTGAGCCGAAGGCGAAGAATCTAAAATCACTCGGCAAGAGCTTGGTTCTAGCATTGAAGAAAGGGAATGCAGGCAAGGACTTTAGACCCTTCGCTGTCGCTCAGGGTGACATTGAAAAGGCCCTGCGGAACGGGAGACGTCCGTTGCCGACCCAGTCACTCCCACGATACACTGCGTTCACGCCCATGACTCTCCAAAGACCCCCGCAGCTATCCAAGTCCAGGTTTCTCGCAGGACTTCAGTGCCTGAAGCGTCTCTATCTCGACTGCCATCACCGCGACCTCGCAGACCCGATCGAACCCGGCCAGCAGGCGATTTTCGACACGGGGACCGCAGTCGGCGAGCTTGCCAGGCGGCGCTTTCTCGGCGGCATCCTCATTGAGGAGCCGTACTTCGAGCACCCTCAGGCGGTGAAGTCAACGCAAGCCCTCTTGTCCGATGCCTCCGTTCCCGCTCTGTACGAACCGGCATTCACCTTCCGGGGAGTCAGGGCAAGAGTCGACATACTTGCACGAAGTGACGGCCAAGCATTCGACCTAGTCGAAGTCAAGTCCACCACCGGCGCCAAGCGAGAGCACATCCCGGACGTCACGATCCAGATGTACGCGGTGGAAGGCTCAGGTATCCCGATCCGAAGAGCGTACCTGATGCACATCGACAGGTCGTACGTCTATCGCGGCGGAGACCACGACCCTAACAAGCTGTTCTCCCTGAAGGATGTCACGGACGAGGTTAGTGCGTATGCGTCAAACGCGATGCCCAACGACTTGGCTCGTATGTGGGAGTCACTGCGGCTGACCGAGACCCTGGACATTGAGACGGGTCGCCACTGCACGACTCCCTACCGGTGCCCTTTCTTCGGACACTGCCATCGAGACGATCCTGAACACCCGGTTAGGGAACTGCCCGGATTGAGGCAAGAAGGCTATGAACGACTGAAGGCGTCGGGTATCCGGGACATCGACAGCATCCCGCCCGATTTCCCCGGCCTTTCCTGGATGCAGCGCCGAGCGCGGGACAGCGTGATTACGGGGCGACCCTTCGTCGGCCCGCACTTGGCATCGAGACTGGGAGAGGTCGACTTTCCGGCCAGCTTCCTGGACTTTGAGACCCTGGTTCCCGCCATTCCGATGTATGTAGGCGCCAGACCATACCAGGCGATACCGTTCCAGTGGTCCCTGCACGTACTAGACTCCGACGGCGAGTTAATGCACAGATCGTTTCTCGACGACGGCCTCGGCGACCCGAGAGCGCGCTTCATCACAAGCCTGTTGGACGCCGTCCCTTCCCAGGGCGCCATAGTCGTTTACTCCGGCTACGAGGAAAGGGTAATGAAAGAGTTGGCCCGAGAGTTCCCTCGGTACGAAGCTCCTCTGCTCGCCCTGTGCGACCGTGCGATAGACCTGCTGCGCCTCATCAGGGGCAGCTACTACCATCCCGACTTCCACGGCAGCTTTTCCATCAAGTCCGTTCTCCCCGCCCTCGTCCCTGGCCTGACCTACGACGACCTGGACATACCCGAGGGCTTGGCCGCCACCGCGGCCTACGCCCGGCTGATAGCCGGAGACGTGCCGCAGTCCGAGAAGACCACAATCAGAAAATCCCTGCTCGCCTACTGCAAAAGGGACACGGAGGCAATGGTCCGCATCTACGAAGCATTGCTGATAGAGTCCGGTAACTAGGCTAACTCCACTACCGAACCTGCATGGAAAACACTGAGGAGGCTCTCATGTCGATTCTGCGAACAATAGAAAACAGGACAGAAAACTGGAAGACGGTCGAGCATTTCCACGGTATTTCAGAGGTAGCCAAACAACGCCTTGCGAAGAGGTTGTGTGATTCTGAGGATGCTCACGGAAAGGACATTCAGGTAGAGTTGTTCTGGTATGGAATGCGAGATTACTTGTACAGCGAGACGGGACCCAACGAGCAACATTTTCCAGACCTTGCAAGGAGATATGAGAACTTGTTTCACGATCTCCGCAAGAAGGTTGAAGGATTTGTAGATCAAGGAAAGTTCAAACTAAAACTAAAGGATCATCACTACAGGCCGTCCGGAAAGAGTCCGTCCGGAAAGGATGGAGCAACTTTACTAGGCAATAATCTCGTTGGTACTGAAATCGATGTTGTTTTGGAAACGCCGAACAGTCTCTTCATTGGAGAAGCCAAGGATGAGTCAGACTTTGACGCAAAAAGCCCGTACGTCCTTGTACATCAACTCATCCGCCAGTACGTGATGACAAAAATTCTAGTTGAACGCCTTGGATCAAAGAAGAAAGTAGTCCCCTTTGTCGTTAGGAATGAACCCAAGGGACGAGAGCAGGCTCAGGTCCAGTTCATGGTCAAGCAGGGCTGGCTCCCAGAAAGAAACATACTCACATCGGATTGTGTAAAAGACTTGACCCAAGACTCCTAACCACAAGCAGGACCGGTGAGAACTCGCCGCTACCTTCCGTCAGCGAACTCTGGCCCCGGCCCTCACCCATTCCCAAATCCCTCGAATCACAACCTGTGACACAGCAGTGGGCGGCGTGTCGGTAATCTAACCCCCCACTCTCAAATCGAAGCAGAACCCTTTGTGACTCTTCGTGCCCTTCGTGGATAACATGGACGCTCGCCACCCTTGACATCACCCTCCACCACCATGCTATCCTAATCCCAGAACCCATGTACACACCAACCTCGCCACACAACATGACCCACTCCACGCTCACAGTCCAACACCCCAACCACCCTGATCCTGTCGAACGGGGACGGCGCTCCCCAAAACGTGGCAGGTGTGGCAGATGCGCGGCAGCTTTAAATCCCACACCTGCCCCCCGACCTCGAAGCTGGGTCGCTCCTTACTTAGCTTTGTCGGTGGCAGGTGTGGCAGATGTGGCAGGCATTTTCAAAAAACTTTTTCCGCGGACTCCAAAAACAACGTCACGCCGTACCCCGATACGGGGACGGGCACCATCCACCTCACCCTGAGCACGGTTGAGGGGCGGAACCGGCCCAAACTATAATGCCGCTATGCTGGTCCAAGATGTCGGAGAATTCGATCTGATCGACCTGCTGGAGTCGTCGATACGGCAGAGGAACTCCGTGCTGACAGCCGCCCTGAGACAGCGCGGGATAGACGTCACCCTCGGTATCGGCGATGACGCCGCAGCCTGGGCCCATTCCGCCCTGACGGTCGTCTCGACCACCGACACGATGGTGGATGGCGTACATTTCAGGACAGACACCACCGGCTGGCGCGACTTGGGATGGAAGGCGATGGCCTCGAACCTCAGCGACGTGGCGGCTATGGGCTGTGCTCCCACGCTCGCGCTGGTCACACTGGGGCTGCGAGGGGACATCCACATCGATGGCCTCAAGGCCATGTACTCGGGCATGATGGACGCCTGCGAGGCCGGCGGCTGCGCGATCGCCGGCGGGGACATCGTGAGGTCTGACACGCTCTTCGTGACCGTCGCGCTCCAGGGCGTCGCCGATCCGAACGCGACGCTACTCACGCGCGGTGCGGCGTCCGCGGGAGACGCACTTGCGGTTACTGGACACCTGGGATCATCGGCCGGCGGACTCAGACTCCTGCTCGATCCAAAAGAAGCGCCCGGCATCTCCCAACAGGCAAGGGCGCTTCTCATCGCGGCACACACCAGGCCCGAGCTGCGTACTCAAGCTGGACAGACCCTCCAAAGGCTGGGCGTCAGATGCGCGATGGACGTGAGCGATGGCCTGGTCGCGGACGTGGGAAAGCTCTGCGCCGCCAGCGGGGTCTCGGCATCGATCGACATCGACTCGGTGCCAGTCCGCCCCTGCCTGGTGGAAGCGTTCCCCGACTCCTGGAGAGCTCTGGCGCTGACCGGGGGCGAGGACTACGAACTGGTATTCACCGCGGACCAAGTCACCATGCGAGCCGTCGTGAACGAGCTGGGAGACTTGGTGACTATAATAGGAAGTATCGAACCCGGAGACGGGAGCGTGAGGGTCGAAGACGCGAGCGGGCGTAGGGTGCGGATCGAGGGCACGGGCTGGGACCACTTCGCGGGATGACATGGAAAAAGCAACCGTCCGGATAGAGACCGACTCACCCTTTCGCCCATCGGAGATCATGGGCGACCTCCGCATAGTGGCGGAGACGCTCTACCATCCGATGCGTCTCGTGGGTTTTTGGGATGCTGCAGCCAACACTCACATGTGCCCTGAAACCGAGCTCGGGCAGTCCTGTCCTCACGGCGCTCCGGCAGGACATCCTGATCACGTGCCGTACAGCCGCTCGATGCAGCGCCTCAAGCAGGCCGCCGTCGAGGTCGTGTTTCCTCATGCCAATGTCAGCATGTTTCTCAGTTGAGGCCAATCGTTTCCGAATAGCCGATTCAGTCCCCGGAGGTGTACCATGCTAACCGCACAAGAGATGCGGAAGTCCCTGGCGCCTTATGCACCCTACCCGCTGCACGACCTTCTAGCACGCGCCGCCGGCAGATACGGTCGCAGGGTCGCCGTCATCGACGGGAACCGCAGGTTCACGTACGAACAGCTATCGGAGTACTCCAACCGGTTCGCATCGGCCCTGGCGAATCTGGGAATCCGTAGAGGCGACCGCGTCGCGCTCCTGGCACCCAACTGCGTCGAGTTCATCATAGCGGTCTATGGAATCTTGAAGGCCGGCGCGATAGCTACCACGGTCAACTCCGGGTACCGAGAGCGTGAGGTCACGCACCAGCTCAACGATAGCGGGGCCTCGACCCTCGTGGTCCACGAGTCCCTGAAACCCGTGGCCGACACCGTTCGCGGCGAAGTCACCGGCTTGGTGAGGCAGATCGTCATCGGACCGGACTCGTCCGACGCAGGCTCATTCTGGGGCCTGCTCGAAAACGCCCCGGCCACGCCGCCCACTGTGCCGGTGGACCCCATGGAAGACGTCGCCATGCTCCCCTACTCGTCTGGCACCACTGGACTGAGCAAGGGTGTAATGCTCACACACTACAACCTGACTTCCAACCTGCGGCAGTTCCTCGACCGCGAGAACGAGCAGGCGTCCATGAGAGGGGACGACGTCATTCTGACCCACCTGCCGCTGTTCCACATTTACGGGATGAACGTACTGATGAACGGAGCCATAGGAGCGGGCGCCACCCAGGTACTTATGGGAAGGTTCGACATGGACGAGTTCCTGTCGCTGCTCTCCAAGCACAGAGTGTCAATGCTGTTCACCGTGCCTCCGGTGGGACTCGGACTCACCCAGTACCCGTCAGTCCCAGACCACGATCTGTCGGCGCTCAGGGTCGGCTTCTTCGGCGCCGCGCCTCTGTCGGCCGACATGCAGCACCGCGTCCAGGATGCGCTATCTACCCCCGTAGTTCAGGGATACGGCCTAACCGAAACGTCTCCCGTTACAAATGCCGACTTCATCGAGCCTCACCTGACCCGCCCCGGTTCGATCGGCCCCGCTATGCCGGACACCGAGGAGAAGGTCGTGGACGTCGAAACCGGCGAAAGGGAGGTCTCGCCCGGAGAGGCGGGCGAGCTGCTCATCCGGGGCCCACAGGTGATGAAAGGGTACTACGACAACCCGCAGGCGACGGCCGAAACACTCACCGAGGACGGCTGGCTGAGGACAGGAGACATCGTACGCATGGACGCCGACGGCTACGTCTGGGTCCTCGACCGCAAGAAGGAGCTGATCAAGTACAAGGGCTTCCAGGTGCCGCCCGCTGAGATAGAGGGCGTGCTCCTGGAACACGACGGAATCGCCGACGCCGCCGTTATCGGCAAGGCAGACCTGGAAGCCGGAGAGATTCCGAAAGCGTTCGTCGTGCGGAAGTCTGGAGCCGAGGTCACGGCAGACCAGGTCATGGACTTCGTGGCGACGAAGCTCGCGACGTTCAAGCACGTCCGCGAGGTCGAGTTCATAAACGCAGTGCCCAAGAACCCCTCCGGCAAGATACTCAGGCGCACGCTGATCGAACTGGAGCGCAGCCGGTCATAGCTCGACTATGCTCGAATGGACGATGTTGGAAAGCCGGTCGAGCCTGACACTGTGCCACGGCTCAGGCGCCATGCAGTTGGTCAGATAGCTGAACGAAACGCCCGACTCCGGGTCTGCCCAGGAGTAAGACGTGCCCGCGCCGCCGTGGCCATAGGTGGTCGGATGCGCGAGCGTGCCAAGACCTCGGATGGTAGGCGTCATGCCTCGAACGTGAGGACCTAGTCCCCGGTGCATCGGCATCCCCATACTCTCATCGACCCGGTCACCGGTGTGGTTGCGAGTGGCGAACTGGATTACGCGCGGGCTGATGCTGATAACTCCTTGTTTGCCGGACAGTCTGCCTTCGGCGAGCAGCATCTGGTAGAACGACGCCAGACCAACGGCGGTGGCGTATCCGCCCGCGCCGGGGACTCCCGCCGCACGCCACGCGCGGGAGTTGAGCGGAGTACGCTTCGGCACGCCGTTGTCGTCGGGCGCGTAGATGTCGGCGCAGCGGTGATCGGCGTCCTCGGAGACGCCGACAAAGATATCGTCATCGAGTCCCATGAACTCCAGTATGCTGCGAATGGTGTCCCGGTAGTCCGCCCCTGTATGAGCCTCTATGACCGCCGCCAGTACCCAGTGTGCCGATGTGCCGTGATAGTGCACTTTCGATCCGGGCGTCCAGTCGAGCGTGAAGTCGCTGACAACCTTTCGGAGCAGGTCGTGGTCCTCCCAAGCCGCTTCGGGGACTTCAGCGGACGGGAAGCCGCCCTGGTGGGTGATGACGTCGAAGATTGTGATGTCGCCCTTGCCGTTGGCGGCGAACTCGGGGATGAAGTCGGCCACCCTGTCGTGGAGCCGTATAGCTCCATAACCGATGAAGTACCAGAGCGCCGCGGCAACCATGATCTTCGTCTGCGAGAACATGAGCCAGAGCGTCTCGTCCGTCGCATCAACCGGTGTGGGGTCGATCTTTGCATGACCAAAGGTTCGATGCCAGACCAGCTTGCCGTTGCGGGCGACTGCGTACTGCGCGCCGGGGTAACGTCCCTGGTCTATGTGTTGGTTGACCAATGTATCGAGAAACGAAAGATGGGCTGGACTCATCCCGACGTCCTCGGGCTCGGCTGATGGCAGAGGAATCGCGATTCTGTCTATTGCCAATGTTTGGCCTCCGTATCCGGTTGGGTTGACCACTCGTACCCGCAATTCTACACTTGGCCCGAGTGCGAGTGGTATGTAATCCGCAGTGGGCAAGAGGGAATATCAAGTGAACACCCACCTAACAGACGCGCTGTTCACCGACCTCTACCAGCTCACGATGGCCCAGGCGTACTGCCGGAGCGGGCAGTCGGCAGAAGCCACGTTCAGCCTTTTCTTTCGCCGCTTTCCCACCAACAGGGCGTACTACGTCTTCTGCGGTCTGGAGACGGCGGTGGACTACCTTGAGAACTTCGCCTTCAGCCCGGAAGACATCGCGTCGCTAAAAGATCGCGGCGTGTTCGACGATGGGTTTCTCGACTTTCTGAGCGACCTTCGTCTGACATGCGGCGTCCGCGCTATGGACGAGGGACAGGTCTTCTTTCCAAACGAGCCGGTAATGGAGGTCAGCGGACCGCTCATCCAGTGCCAGCTTGTCGAGACCGCGCTTATAAACCTGGTGAACCTGGAGTCGATGCTCGCTACCAAGGCCGCGCGGGTGATCGACGCCGCCGGAGACCGGATAGTGGCGGACTTCAGCGCGCGCCGCACTCACGGTATGGACGCGGCGTTCGGCATGGCTAAGGCCTCGTACATCGCCGGGTTCGCCGGAACCAGCAACGTCGGCGCGGCAATCCGGCTCGGAATCCCTATGCTGGGGACCATGGCACACTCATACGTGTCGTCGTTCGACGACGA
>JAKZVY010000124.1:0-5755 GCA_047515825.1 Dehalococcoidia bacterium | reverse complement strand
CAGGTTGCGGGGAACATCATGGTCGTCGCCAACGACGAAAATCGAATTGCCGAGCTCGGCCTCCCTGACGACGTGACCGCTGTAATCGACGAACACCCCGGAAAGGGGCCCCTGGCCGGCATCTACACCGGACTGAACGCTTCCTCGACGGAGTGGTCGGTGTTCTGCGCCTGCGACATGCCCTTCCTAAGTCCGCATCTCTACCGTGCGCTGCTGTCCAACCGCGACACGTACGATGCGGTCGTCCCAATCGTGGACGGAAGACCCGAGCCGGTCCACGCCGCCTACTCGCGCGCCTGTCTCGGGCCTATCCGGGAGAAGCTGGCTGCAGACGACCTGAAAATAGCGGGCTTCTTTCAAAATGTGTCCGTCCGCTACTTCTCTGAGGACGAGGTGCGCGCCATCGACCCCAATCTGTTGAGCTTCTTCAACATCAACACCCAGCAGGATCTGGAAACAGCCGTCAGTCTCGCATCGGTGGAACGTCAGCCATGAACACCCAAGCCCCATATAGCGTTCCCGTCAGAGTCGAGTTGTTCGGACACGCCCGAACCGTGGCCGGAGTCAGCGAGGTTCGCCTCACTCTTCCACCCACGGCAAGTGCGTCCGATCTCGCAGTCGCCCTCGCCTCCGCGCTCCCCGCTCTCGTATCTACTGCTCTCGACGAGGATGGCGCGGCTCTCCTCTCCAGCTACACCGCGAACGTCAACGGTATGGTGTTCATGGGAGATGATCCCGTTCCCATCTCGCGCGGCGACAGCATCTTTCTCTTCTCCAGTCAGGCGGGAGGCTGACCTGTGTACGGCTATCACGGAAGCGTCCTGATTGTGGACCTGACCACCCAGACCGTCTTGCGGGAGCGATTGCCCGAGAGTGTTCTGCGGAGCTTCATCGGCGGCACCGGACTAGCCTCCTACCTGCTCTACCGGCACTGTCCGCCCGGCGCCGACCCGCTCGGCCCGGATAATCCGCTCATATTCGCGTGCAGCCCGCTTATCGGAAGCAGGCTCACTACCTCCAGCAAGTTCGCCGTCGCAGCCAAATCGCCGCTCACCGGCATGATCGGAGACTCGCTCAGCTCCAGCTTTCTCGCTGTGGAGTTGAAGCGCACCGGATGTGACGCCCTCGTGATTACTGGCAGAAGCGCCCACCCGACGCTGCTGGTAATCGAGGACGAGACGGTCAGGTTCGACGATGCGTCTGACCTGTTGGGATTGGGCACGTCAAAGACCGAGCAGACCGTCCGCGACAAACTTGGACGCAGGTTCAGGGTCGCCTGCATTGGGCCGGCGGGCGAAAACGGCGTGAGCTTTGCCAGCATCGCGAACGACGGCGGCAGACAGGCGGGCCGCACCGGCACAGGCGCGGTAATGGGGTCGAAGAACCTGAAGGCCATCGCAGTGAGAGGACGTAATCCGGCCCCCGTCTTTGACCGCGAACAGTTGGATCTTGTTGGTAGAGACCTGTCGGCTCGCAGCCTCGGTCCCGCTACCGAGAAGTACCGCACGACCGGAACGATGGCGAACATCGCGGTGTTCGACAGACTCGGCGCGCTGCCAACCCGGAATTTCCAGCAATCGACCTTCGAGTTCAGCGGCGAGATCAGTGGGGAGACGCTGCACCAGGCCCACTTTGTCAAGAACGCCCACTGCGCAAACTGCACCATAGGCTGCGAAAAGATACTGACGACAGGCAACGGGGGCAGCCGATCGACCGGGCGCATGGAGTACGAGAGCGTATTCGCGCTCGGCCCGCTTGTAGGCGTCTCAGATCGCGACGCGGTGATCAGGGCGTCGCACTACTGCGATGAAGCTGGAATGGACACTGTCAGCACCGGCGCGACGGTCGCCTGGGCCATGGAGTGCTTTGAGCGTGGACTCCTGACGCTCGACGACACCGACGGCCTGGACCTCCGTTTCGGAAACGCCTCTGCACTGCTGGAATGTCTTGAGCTGATAGCTAGCCGAAACGGAAAAACGGGACAGCTTCTTTCCGAGGGATCGAGACAGGCTTCTTCCATCTTGGGACGCGGCTCGGACTACTGGGCGATGCACGTCAAAGGGCTGGAGATGCCTGGATACGAACCCAGAAGCCTCAAAACAATGGCCCTCGCGCTCGCCGTCAGCACGCGGGGAGCGTGCCACAATCGCTCCTCAGCCTACGAAGCCGACTTCTCCAATCGCGTCAATCGGCTGGAAGCGGATGCTGAGCGTGGCAGAATCACCGCCGACGGAGAGGACTTCTCTGCCGTCCTCGACTCTCTCATCTGGTGCAAGTTCCTCCGCAAGGCGTTCGACGACTTCTGGGACGAGTCCGCGACCTCTCTCAACCTCATCACCGGCTGGGACGTCACCCCCGACGAGTTGAAGAAGGCCGGCGAGCGCATCAACAATCTCAAGAAGCTCTTCAACATCCGCGAGGGCTGGACACGCGGCGACGACACTCTGCCGCCGCGCGCACTGGCCGAGGCCCTTCCCGACGGCGTCGCCGCGGGCGTCGGACTCTCAAAGTCAGACCTCGACATGATGATAGACACCTACTACCACGCACGCGGCTGGAATCCCGATGGCTCCATACCTTATTCCAAGCTCGCCAGTCTGGGCCTGGACACGCTGAACCCCGTTGCCGCGAAGTAACGGCGAACGACGAATAACTTCTACGTCCCAAAGCGCATTCACAAGTGTCGGTCTGGTAGAATCCCGATATCCGTACTAATCTCTCAGGATCGAGCTCAGGGGTAGCCCCGTTGATAACCGACCGCAACACTTTGCGCAGCGAGTTGCGCGAAAAGTTCCCTAGAAATCACGGTCAGCTTCTCCCAGCCCTGCATTTCCTCCAGCACGAGTTCGGCTACCTACCCGACTGGGCGATGGAGGTCGTCGGCTGGCATCTGGGCATTCCGTCCTCCGAAGTTTATGGGGCCGCTACCTCGTACACTGAGCTGAGAGTCGAAAAACCCGGCAACACCGTTGTTCGCGTATGCACCGCCCTATCCTGCTTCGTATCCGGCTCCCATGCCATCCTGGCCGCGCTCGAAACGGATCTGGATCTCGACTCTGGAAACACCTCAGACAACGGCGAATTCACCCTGGAAGAGACCCCATGTGGATTCCTGTGCGGCATGGCTCCCGCCATAGAGGTCAGCGGCCGATGGCATGGCCGTCTCGACCCCCAATCCGCAATTCGACTGGTCAGGGAAGCGGCAAATGGCTGACTCTACCATTCAATCCCGCTTCCATGATCTCGTCGACACCGCCCGCGACAGAATCCAACATGTAGTCCGGGGCAGGTCCCAGATCGTCGTTCAGGTCGGACACTGTGGCGCGGCCATCGGAGCATCCGAGCTTCCGGACGCTATCCGTCAGCAGTATGGCGGACGCGCCTCGATCACTGTGTCCGGCTGTGACGGCGCCTGCTTTGCGGCTCCCACAGTTTTGGTGCAGTGTCGAAGTGGCGACTTCACTCGGCTCGAACGTCTCAACTCGAATGACCTGAGACGTGTGGGCATGGCCCTGCGGTCGGAGTCGCCGGGCGCTCCCTCGAGCGCGGCCAGATTCATAGAGTCTCAACATCGCATCACTCTCGACGGATGCGGCTCTCTGAACGCCGAGTCCATAGACGACTATCTCGACCGTGGTGGCTACTCCGCTCTCGTCAAGGCGCTCCAATCCGACCCCCACGACGTCATCCGCCAAATAAAGGACTCACGGCTGAGAGGGCGCGGCGGCGCATACTTCCCCGCCGGATTGAAGTGGGAAAGCGCCCGCGGCTTCAGCGCAGATCGCAGATACCTCATCGTCAACTGCGAAGAGGGTGAGCCCGGCCTCTTCAAAGACCGCCATCTCATGGAAGGAACTCCACACAGGCTGATTGAGGGCGCGTGCATAGCCGCCTACGCCTGCGACATTCAGGATGTCATCTTCTACATCAACGCCGAGGCCAACCTATCCGCCCTCCGAATGCAGAACGCGATCGATCAGGCCCAAATCCTCGGACTCATCGGCGATGACGTTTTGGAGTCTGGACTCGCCATAAACATTGAAGTTCGCAGGGGCGCGGGCGGCTACGTATGCGGCGAGGAGACCACTCTGATAAATACCATCGAGGGATACAGGCGCGAGCCGCGCATCAGGCCGCCCTACCCCGTCGAGTCCGGCCTATGGGCACAGCCCACCGTGATAAACAACGCCGAGACCCTCGCCAGCGTTCCGTACATCATCAACCACGGCGCGGACAGCTTCACTCAAATCGGCGACGGCACAGACACGGGCACCAAGATAATCAACCTCAGCGGCTCCGTGCGTCGTGCTGGGCTGATAGAAGTACCGATGGGGACAACGCTGAGACACGTCATCTACGACATCGGCGGCGGCCCACCCGACGGCACTTCCCTGAAAGTCATTGGCGTGGGCGGCCCGTCCAGCGGCGTGTTCCCCGTGTCCATGCTTGACACACCCATCAAACCCGGCGCACTTCACGACTCCGGGGTAATGCTCGGAGCGGGCGCGGTCATAGCCATAGACGACTCGATGGACGTACTCTCAGTGGTCCGCAACCTCGCCCAGTACAACGCCAACGAGTCCTGCGGCAAATGCACCCCCTGCCGCGAGGGCACCCCACGCATGGTCGAGCTGCTGGACGCCATCGCGGCGGGCCAAGCATCAAAGTCGGACATCGACCAGTTGGCAGACCTTGCCCGGCTGGTCAACGTGGCCTCCCTATGCGGACTCGGCCAAGCGGCGGGCAATCCAATCCTCAGTGGGCTATACTTCTTCGGTGGGGAGATGCGTAAGGCTCTCGAACAGGACTGGCCGCACGAAGGGGAAGAACCATGAAACCCATAGTCAGCGACACGCCGTACAAGCACATCTTCATCATGGAAGACGGCTGCGCCATGATCGGCGGAACTAGGATCAAGGTCGAGTACATTGCCATTTACAGCGAGGTGTGGGGATTGACCCCTAAACGCATCTGCGAGGGCCACCCGCCACTGACCCTGGGGCAGGTTCATTCCGCGCTCGCGTACTACTGGGACAACAAGGCTCTGGTGGACAGACAGATCAAAGAGGGAGAGGAATACGTCGAGAAGATGAGGAAGCTTAACGAGCCGCATCAGTCCGAGTTGAGCGCGAGGGCCAAGAAGTGGAGAGCCGAGAGGGAAAAAGCCAACCAAGTCGAGCCTTCATAGTTGGCCCACGCCCTATACATGGATCATTGCGTTGACGGCGCAATTATTGACGGACTGCGCGCACGAGGCATTGACGTACTAACCGCGCGAGATGATGACCACCATGAAGTGCCTGACTCCTTGGTATTGGATCGGGCCACAAAGCTTGAGCGCGTTGTGTTCACACAGGATAAAGACTTTTTGAGAGACGCCGCAAACCGTCAACGGCAGGGAATACCGTTCTACGGAGTCATCTACGCACATCCTCGACGAGTTCCGATAGGCAGATGCATTGAGGATATTCAACTGCTGGTTGAGGTGGAGGATCTGACGAACCTGGTTGGGCGTGTCAGCTATCTTCCGATATAAGATCATGACCACTCTGCGGAAATCCCCACTATGACCATCACTCTCTCCATCAACGGCAAACATGTAACCGTCGACGACGGCTCAACCGTGCTCGACGCCATCAACCGCTCCGGCGCCTACATATCCCAGCTTTGCAAAGACCCGGACATGAACCCCATCGGCGCCTGCCGCACCTGCCTGGTGCAGGTCGAAGGCGTGCGCGGCCTCCCCGCCTCATGC
>JAKZVY010000123.1:0-2927 GCA_047515825.1 Dehalococcoidia bacterium | reverse complement strand
CGTCCCAACTCATCCGAAGACGTGACCGGTAGCCGGGTCGTATCCCCCTGGGCAATTGCTTGGGTTGCCTCCGTCAAGGCCGTCACGGGGGCCGTTATACGTTTGGACAACCAGGCGGCCAGCAGTAAAGCAACGCCAGCTGTCAGCATCCCGCCAATTACGGTGATGTATAGGAGCGTGTTAAGAAACCCATGCGACTCGGCCGATAGGAACTCATGGTTTACATCCACATAGACGTGGCCTACGGGCTGGTCCGTGGTCAAATTGAACACCGTCTCGCGATGCCCGTCCAGATCGGGTGCGGCGGTTCCAGATAGCAGCTCGGATAAGTTGTCCTTCACCACCCGTCCGTCGATGCCGATGATGACGACTCGTATCGGGTCTTTGTGGAAGAGCTCGAAGGACTCTCCCTCACCTTCTTCATGCCGCTCCCTGTTCAGGACCCCGTCGTAGATGTATCCGGCCTCAGACAGCGGTCTGTCCACCGTTTCCCAGCCACCCGCGGCGGTGTACTCCCGACTCAGATTCTGGGCCAACCGGCTCGCCTCATCATCACCGATCTCGTCCACGAACACGCCTATACGGGACTGCGTCGCGTAGTAGCCCACACCGACGCTGATCAACACGGTAAGAACGATGACAAGGACGGTCGAACCCATGATTCGCCAGCGCAGCGACATCACTCGTCCCCCACCACGAACTTGTAGCCTGCGCCGTAGATGGTCTGAATGGGCTGCCTGCCCTCGCGGCCGAGCTGCTTTCGCAGGCGAGCGACCTGACTGTCGACGGCGCGGTCGAACCCTTGGAACTCTTGGTCGAAGGTCAGCGAGATCAGCTGGTCACGGGTGAGCACCTGGTTGGGATGACGCATGAACGTTGACAGCAGGCCAATCTGCGCCCGGCTCAAATCTACGGGTTCTCCATCGATCGTCACACTGCCGGCGGTCTCGTTCAGAGTGATGTTGCCGTGCGTCAGGACCCGCTGGACTCTGCCCTTGACGCGGCGAAGCACGGCCTCGGCCCGTGCAATGACCTCCTGCGGGTCGAAGGGCTTGACGATGTAGTCGTCGGCTCCGCTGTCCAGCCCGATGATCCGCTCGGCGTGGGCTTCTCTGGCCGTCAGCATGATTATCGGGACTTCCGACTCCCGGCGCAGGATCCTGCACATCTCCACTCCGTCGAGACGGGGAAGCATCAGATCGAGGATCACAAGGTCTGGAGTCAGATTACGGGCCAGGGCCAGACCGGACTCGCCGTCATGGGCCACCTCGGCAGAGAATCCGGCGCGCTCGAAGTACACCTTGACCCAGTTCGCGATCCTCGTATCGTCTTCAATTATCAATACGGTGCCGCTCATCGCCGATCCTCTAAGAAGCCATCTGAGACGCGATGCCTCATAGAGACACCGCGTCTATCCATCTACCGGCTACGTCCATGGTCGGATTACCCCACTTGGGACTTCGACATTCTCCCTCGGTCGACTCCGAATGGCTCTAGCCGCTTCCACGACGCTCGCCACTACTGCCGTGTTCGCCGCTGGACTCCCTGCCGCCACCAGACTCCCCGTCGGACTCGCTCCCCTCACCTCGTTCCCCGCCGGACTCCCCGCCGCTGCCATGCTCACCACCAGACTCGCCCCCCTCATCTCGTTCCCCGCCGGATTCGCCGCCGCTGCCAGACTCCTCGCCGGACTCGCTCCCCTCATCTCGTTCCCCGCCGGACTCTCCGCCGCTACCATGCTCACCACCAGACTCGCTCCCCTCGCCTCCACCACCGACCTCGGCATGCGCTACCCATCCAGTGAACGACGCTTGCGTCGCCGGCAGGGTGATCGCTAGCACTTCGCCGGAAGCGATGGACGTTGGAGTCGTCGGACCCAGCTCCGTTCCGTTCGAAAGGTGCACTTCAATCCTGACCTGGTTCAGCACGTTGCTGATTGTGTTCTCCACAGTGCCCTTGAAGGAGTTGCTCGGAACGTCGTAGCTCAGAATCAGCCGGGCGCCGCTGCGAACCATGTCGAAGGTCTCATCCGGCGCCAGCATATTGGCGCTGCCTTCTTCGCCGCCGGCTCCGGCGGATTCACCACCGCTTTCGCCGCCAGGGCCGTGTTCACCACCGCCACCTTCAGCGCCTTCTCCTCCTATATGAGGCGCAGGGCCAAGGCCGCTGCAGTCAAACACTTCCATGTGAACGACGTATCCGTCGAAGGAAACTCCCGCGAGGTTCGGTTCACTGGCAACCGACAATCTTGTCGTTGCCTGCTGTCCTGGGTTCAGGTCTCCCAGCTTCTCGGGACCAAGCTCCCCCACTGTCTTCGTTCCAGACTTCAGGTGGGGTTCGGCCTGCACGTAGCAAAGTTTCTGTGAGAGCGTGTTTCGTACCGTTCCGTGAACGGCCCGGGTTGTTGCGTCGTATTGCATGAAAACAGCCAATCCGCCGAGAACACCGCTCCACGACTGTCCGATAGGGGTGATTGGGCTCGACATGCCAGCTTCACGGCTCTCCCCACCACCGTTACCACCGGAGACTTGTTCGCCGTTGCCTTCGCGTCCGCTGTGTTCACCTGCGGGGTCGCCTCCTGCTCGCTCGGAGATGTCCTGACTTACCGTGGCGCGGTCAGAATCTCGGCCGTCTGTGAGTTCGGCGTCAGCCGTGCAGCCTGCGACTATCACTACGAAGAGTATGGCCCCAAGGAACGGCCCCAACAGGAACGTCTTCGTCATCAGCTTCTTGCAAATCATCCTTCAATCCCTTTCGCGAAGTATCCGTGGTACTAGTAGTCCAACATCATTGAAATAACGAGTTTGTAAAGTGTATTTCTCCGGGAGGTTCAATCATATGATTGAACCGAGGAGGAATCACCATGGCTAACAAGAAGTACCGTATCAGACTGACAACAGAGGAACAACAGGAACTCAAGACGCTGG
>JAKZVY010000122.1:0-9015 GCA_047515825.1 Dehalococcoidia bacterium | reverse complement strand
CGACCAGCAAGGGGATAAATGCTAGACAACTTGATTAGTTCCTCGTGTCCGGTTGGCGTGCACACGTTGCAAGTATAGCATGAGGTACGAGGGCCTTCAAATTGTGACCTGATGTACCGGGCCTGCCCTGATCATGGTCGAAGGGCCAGCCAGCTACCCGGTGTTTGACCGCAGCCATGGTCACCATTACCATTCATCTATGGGAAGGCTCGTTATGGTATCCAACCGTGTTCCGGCCGCGGCGGACCTCGATCCGTCAGGGAAAGGCGCGGGCGCGGTCGGCGGACTTGTGAGCGCCGTCCGGGCGTCGCTTGTCCAGACGGGCGGCCTCTGGATGGGGTGGAGCGGGCGAACGACGCAGCGGAGGCCGCAGAGTACGCCCACGGTCAGTGTCACCGAAGGTCCGGTGCAGCTCGCCACGATCGACCTCACCACCGATGAGTCCAATCTCTTCTACACCGGTTTCTCCAACCGCACGCTGTGGCCGCTACTGCACAGCTTCACGGAGCGAGCCCAGATCCGGCACGACACCTACCGAGCCTACCGCCGGGTGAACCGCAAGTACGCCCAGGCCCTGCTCTCGCTTCTTCACGAAGACGACATAGTCTGGGTCCACGACTACCAGGTCATTTCGGTTGGGTACGAACTCAGGCAGCTTGGATGGTCGGGCAGGCTCGGATTCTTCCTGCACACCCCGTTTCCGGGGGCGGACGTGTTCTCCATTTTGCCCTGGTGCGGGGAGCTGCTTTCAAACTTGGTCAGCTACGATCTCGTTGGTCTTCATACCCGGTCGTACATGTCCAACCTCGCAGGCGCGTTCTTGGGCGAGCTGGGAGGCGACTGGAACGGGCGCAGCTTTCGGTTTAGGGACGAGGCCGTGCAGCTTGGAGTGTTCCCAATCGGCATCGACCCGACGACGTTCCGCAATGCCGCGTTGTCTTCGTCCGAGTCGCTGCCGCGCATCCTCGGCTTGCCGGAGCGTTCGAAGATGATAATCGGAGTGGATAGGCTAGACTACACCAAGGGCATACCACACCGGCTCGAGGCATTCGCCCGGATGCTGGACCAGCACAGGGACATGCACGGAAGGGTCTCGTTCGTCCAGATATCGAATCCGTCCCGGACGCGCGTGCCCGAGTACGTCCGGGAGCGAGAGGCGGTCGAGCGTCTGGTGGGCCGCATAAACGGCAGGCACGCGGACGGCAGGTGGGTTCCAGTCAGATACCTTTACAGGCGATTTGGCCAGGACAGTCTTGCGGCGTTCTATCGCGATGCGGACGTGAACATGGTGACGCCGTTGCGGGACGGCATGAATCTGATCGCCAAGGAGTTCGTCGCGTCGCAGACCCGAGACCCTGGCGTGCTGGTGCTGTCCAGGTTCGCGGGAGCGGCCGAAGAGCTCTCCGATGCCATAATCGTCAATCCGTTCGACATTGAGGGAATGGCGCGGGCGCTGCATGATGCCCTGGAGATGCCTATTGAGGAACGAAGATCACGATGGGAGCGGATGAACGACGTCGTTCAGAGTCGCACCGCGACCCGATGGAGCGAGAAGTTCACGGCTGAGCTTGAGCAGATGCAGCCCAACCATCATGTCCGTTCTATACACGATGCCAGCTTGCCGACGAGCTTGTACGGTCGCTAGGATTGCAGGAAACCGATGCCGGTGTTATTGAGGGAAGGCCCGTACAGAGTCTACATTGTCTCAGGTGATCGAGATGAGCCTCCGCACGTGCATGTACAGAGGGAAGACAACATCGCCAAGGTTTGGATCGATCCTGTGAGATTGGAAAGCAGCGGCGGATTCAGACGAACCGAGACAAATCGCATTCTGAGAATCGTAGAGCAAAATCGATTAGCGTTAGTGGAGAGATGGAATGACCACTTCCGTGACTAGGACAGAGACCGTTTATGCCAAGAGCATCGCGGTTACGGATGACGCGCTGGCGGCGGAACTCGATGATGGGCGAACCATTTCAGTACCGCTGTCCTGGTATCCCAGGCTGGTTCATGCCACAGATGAGGAGCGGGACAATTGGGAGTTGATTGGTAGAGGCATGCACATCCATTGGCCCGACCTCGACGAGGACCTTAGCGTAGAGGGACTGCTCGCAGGTAAAAAGTCGGGGGAGAGCGCCAAGTCATTCGCGATGTGGCTCGAAGCCAAGAGGTCAGGGCTTCCTGTAAACATCCACGAAATCCGGTGCGACGAGCATGACGGCTAACTCGCCTCA
Organism: Dehalococcoidia bacterium; assembly: GCA_047515825.1. Lineage (GTDB taxonomy): Bacteria > Chloroflexota > Dehalococcoidia > Lucifugimonadales > UBA1123 > VXRN01. The sequence continues at coordinate 6,781 of JAKZVY010000122.1, read as the reverse complement.
ATCCACATTCGAGGGCGTCAACGTGTTCTTCGACCGGGCTGCGGACAGGCTCGGTCTAGCCGATGGCGTACGTGAGCTGCTCCGCAGACCGTGGCGGGAGCTACGCGTCTCGGTCCCAGTCAGAATGGATGACGGCACGATAGAGGTCTTCGACGGATACCGTGTGCAGCACAATGGTGTAAGAGGCCCGTACAAGGGTGGCGTCAGATACCATCCTGAGGCTGACCAGGAAGAGGTAAGAGCGCTAGCTTCGCTGATGACGTGGAAGAACGCGCTGGTCGACATCCCATTCGGTGGCGCGAAGGGCGGTGTGCAGTGTGACCCGCACGCCCTGAGCAAGAACGAGCTAAATCGGTTGACCCGTAGGTACACGATGAACATTCAGCATCTCATCGCAGTCAACAGGGACATTCCGGCTCCTGACCTCGGGACCAACGCCCAGACGATGGCGTGGATGATGGATGCGTACGGACAGATCCACGGGTACACTCCGGGCATCGTGACGGGTAAGCCGGTCGAGCTTGGCGGATCGGTAGGCCGGGAGCAGGCTACCGGCAGGGGAGTGGTGTTCGCGGCGCGGAGCGCGGCGGAGGACATGGGAATGGACCCGTCTGGCGCGCGCATCGCGATCCAGGGCTTCGGAAACGTGGGTTCGTGGACCGCGGCGGTGGCCGGAGAGCTTGGATGCAGGGTAATCGCGGTCTCAGACATAAGCGGCGGAGTCTACAACGAACGGGGCCTTGACGTTCCGGCGCTGTTGGATCACCAGCGGGAGGCCGGGACGGTCGTCGGCTTCAGGGGTGGGGAGGCGGTCGACAACAGCGAGCTTCTGGAGCTAGATTGCGAGATACTGATCCCGGCGGCAATTGATCGAGTGATACATGAGAGGAACGCGCCTCGGGTCAGGGCTAGCATGGTGGTCGAGGCGGCAAATCACCCGCTGACGCCAGAGGCGGACGCGATTCTCGAGGAGCGTGGTGTGAAGATACTTCCTGACATACTCGTCAACGCGGGAGGCGTGATTGTCTCCTATTTCGAGTGGACTCAAAATCTGTACCAGCACCGTTGGTCTCTCGATGAGGTCAACAGCGAACTCGACGCGATCATCACCCGGGCATATCGTGAGGTGAAGGAGACCGCTGAACGCAGTGGGATCAGCTACCGGGACGCGGCGTTCCTGATCGGGGTCGGTCGCGTAGCGGAGGTGGCCCAACTCCGGGGCTTTATCTAGGCAGCGCCCGCGAGGTCTTCTATCTGACCGTCACGCATCCTGACTATCCGGTCGCACTGCTCCCCGATCTCCTGGCCGTGCGTGACGATGATGAACGTCTGGCCGTTGCTCCTGTTCAACTCCAGGATCAGGTCCATGATCTCCTGAGCGGTCTCAGAGTCGAGGTCTCCGGTCGGCTCGTCGGCCCAGATGATCTCCGGCTCGTTTACTAGCGCCCGTGCCACGGTGACCCTCTGCCTCTGGCCGCCGGAGAGCTCGGCTGGCTTATGCGCGGCCCAGTCGGTGAGTCCGACCATGTCGAGGGTTTCCATTGCGCGTTGGCGGGCCTGGGTTGAGTTGACTCCGCTGACGAGCATCGGCAGTTCCACGTTTTCGACTGAGCTGAGAACGGGCAGCAGGTTGTATAGCTGGAACACGAATCCCATGCTTCTCGCGCGGTAGTCGGTGCGGCTGTCGTCGTCCAGGCCGTTGAGCGGGACGCCGCCAATGGTGATCTCCCCTTTGTCGATGTCATCGAGGCCGGACAGGCAGTTGAGCAGCGTCGTCTTCCCACACCCGCTCGGCCCCATGATCCCGACAACTTCGGCCCTGGCCACGTACAGGTCGATTCCTCGAAGCGCGTGAACGGTCACGCCTTTGCCACTGTTGTATGTCTTGTGGATTCCGCTCGCGGCCACGATTGGGCCGCCGCCCTGACTTTCCATGTGATTCGCTACTCCCAGTTACGTCGTCCGGCCTGCGCATTATTTCACAAGCGGTTCGCCACAATTGTGTGCTTCCGACTTGAGGGCTGTCAATCAGGCATACGGACTAGTCCGGCTTGACCGACACACCCGTAGAGCGTAGTCTTGGGCAAGCCCAGTCTGCGTATTAACGGACAGCTCGGAGGCAAGAATGCAGTTCGGCTCGTTCATGGAGTTTCACACACGCCCGGGGCAGTTCCAGGCGGATGCCTTCGCCGAGGGGTTCGCGCACGTGGACTCGGCGGAGTCGCTGGGACTGGACGCGGTCTGGATGGCCGAGTCGCACTTCAACCCCCAGAGATCGGTCCTGTCGGCCCCCCTGGTACTTGGCGCTGCGATAGCGGGACGCACCAGCAGGATTAAGATAGGCACTGCCGTGCACGTAATTCCGCTGGGCAACCCGATACGCATGGCCGAGGAAGCCGCCACGCTAGACCAAGTTAGCGAAGGACGTTTCGAGTACGGCGTGGGCCGTAGCGGATTTCCAGGCTCTTATGAGGGGTACGGCATGGCATACGGCGAAAGCCGGGGCCGCTTCTATGAGTACCTTCAGATTATCCGTACGGCGTGGGCGTCGGATCGATTCAGCTACGAGGGCGAGTTCTATTCGTACGACGACGTCTGCCTCACTCCGAAGCCGTTCCAGAGGCCACATCCGCCGTTCAGGGTGGCGGCAACGACCACCGACACCTTCTCAGTCCTCGGAGAGCTGGGATATCCGATCTTCATCGGGGTTCGCGGCCTTGGTGTTTCCCAGGTAGTCGAGCAGGTTGCGCAGTACCGGCAGGCCTGGAACGACGCGGGCCACGAGGGCGAGATCAATGTGTCTCTGCGCGTCCCTGTGTATGTCGGAGAGTCGGTTGAAGAGGCGATAACCCTCCCTGAGAACAGCTTCATGAAGCAGTTCAGGCGGCTCGGCGCTCAGCTCGCCGCGTCGGTGTCGAGAGCCGGGACAGATCCGCGCGAGGAGCGTGCCGAGCGAAGCTCTCAGCTTGCGGAGATCACTTGGGACGTGGTCAGGAAAGAGAAAGTGGCGGTCGGTACGCCGGACATGGTGATAGAGCAGCTTGCACACATGCGGGACGCGCTCAGCCTCACCGGAGTCGTCGCCGAGTTCAATGCGGGCGAAGAGATCCCGCCTGACAAGATCGCATCGTCTTTGAAGCTGTTCTGCGAAGAGGTGGCTCCTGCTCTCAGGTCGGCGAATGCGGGTTCAGGGTGAGACGGTATCATGCTGCTGGCCATAGACATCGGCAACACCAACGTGACCGTCGGAGTTTTCGACGGCGACGCGCTGATGACCACGTTCCGGCTATCGACCGATACGCGGAAGATGCCGGACGAGTACGCTATCGCCGTCAATCAGCTTCTGCCGCTCAAGGGCCTTTCCCTCGATGACATCGACGCGGTGGCGATGTGCAGCGTCGTCCCTCCGCTGACTCCCAGCTTCACCCACTTGGCCGACGAGTATTTTGGAGTCCAACCTCTGGTGGTGGGGGCAGGAACGCGGACTGGGATTCAGGTGAAGTACGACTCCCCGCGCGACGTGGGAGCAGACCGAATTGTGGACGCCGCCGCGGCGTTCACAGTCTATGGAGGACCCACGATAGTGGTGGACATCGGAACTGCCACGGTCTTCGACGCCGTGACCGAGCGCGGAGAGTACCTCGGCGGCGCAATCGCGCCGGGCATCACCATCGCCGCCGACTCGCTGTTTCACGCGACCGCCATGCTCAGGCGGGTGGAGCTTACTCGGCCTCCGGCTGCCATTGGCAGGAACACCGTCCACGCCCTCCAGTCCGGGCTGGTGTTCGGCTACTCTGAGCTGGTCAAGGGAATGGTAGCCCGTTTCCGCGCTGAGCTGGGGGGGGATCCCAAAGTCGTGGCGACAGGGGGATTGGCCGACGTGGTCGCGGAAGAGTCGGGTATCTTCGATGCCGTGGACCCGAACCTGACACTGACCGGACTCAGGCTGGTTTACGAGATGAACACCGTCGGGCCGAAAAAATGACCAATCTGGACGACAAGAGCGTTGTCCTCGGCATCTCAGGCTCGATCGCGAGCTACAAGGCGGTCGACCTCGCCAGCAAGCTGATGCAGATGAACGCGTCGGTCGATGTCGTTATGACCCCGGCGGCGCGGGAGTTCGTAACACCGCTGACCTTCGCGGCGATAACACACCGCCCCGTCGTGACCAGCATGTTCGAGCCGCAGTCTGAGATGAGCATCAATCACGTTGCCCTCGCGGAGCGCGCCGACATCGTGGCGGTGGTACCCGCGACCGCCAATACTATGGCTCGGATCGCGCACGGCATGGCCGACGACCCTATCTCCGCGACGGTGCTGGCGACCCGCGCTCCGGTCATGGTCGCTCCGGCCATGGACGCTAACATGTACGACAGTCCGGCAACGCAGGCGAACGTCAGCACTCTGACTGAACGCGGTATCCACTTCGCAGGCCCGGCGGAGGGTCGCCTGGCCTCCGGTCTGGTGGGCAAGGGAAGACTGTTGGAGACCGCCGACCTGCTCGGCCACATCCGAGTCCTGCTTGGTAGACACGGCGACCTCGCGGGCCGCAAGATCGTTGTCACCGCGGGCGGGACCCAAGAGGCCATCGACCCGGTGAGGATTATCACCAACCACTCCTCCGGCAAGATGGGCTACGCGATAGCCGAAGCGGCGCGGGACAGGGGAGCGTGCCCTGTGCTGATTACCGCACCCTCAGCGCTGGTCGACAGCGTAGGAGTCAAGACGGTTCGGGTGGACTCGGCTCTTTCGATGCGCGACGCGCTGAACCGCGAGTGTTTGGACGCCGACGCCGTGATCATGGCCGCCGCTGTCGCCGATTGGCGCGTCACCGAGGTCGCCAGTCGGAAGGTCAAGAAGAGCGACTCAGATACGTGGACCATTGACCTCGTGAAAAACCCGGACCTGATCGCGGGCATATCTTCGGATAAGATAGTCAAAGTCGGCTTTGCCGCCGAGACTGAAAGCCTGGTCGAAAACGCGAAGTCCAAGCTGGTCTCCAAAGACCTCGACCTGATCGTAGCCAACGACGTAACCGCCTCGGACGCCGGCTTTGCCTCCGATGACAACCGCGTCATCATCCTCGACCGCCAGGGCGGCATTGACCGCCTGCCGCTCATGTCCAAGTACGACGTTGGTGTCGAGGTGCTGAATAGAGTGCTGCCGCTCTTCAAAGGGCCTGTCAGATCTACGACGGCTTGAGCTTCTCTTTGTCGGCCCAACGCGTCGATGCTAGAATCACGCTATCTAAACCCCGACAAGGAGTGTGCGATGCCAATAGTCAGAGTCGAGATGTGGCCCGGCCGTACCCATGAGCAGAAACAGCAGCTCGCCAAGGCCATCACCGACGCGGTGGTCGAGATCGGCAAGGCCCCGGCCGAAGCCACCTTCATAATCTTCGAAGACGTCCCCAAAGAGAACTGGGCCCAGGCCGGGACCCTCGCTTCGGACGAATAGGCGACGAGTCCTCTCCATCCCGATTCAAGACGGCATCTCCCAATCATGCCCGACTATCCACACATAGAACGCTACCACGTTGAGCTGACTCAGCTTATCGAGTTCGGCGGCTCCGACAGCGAGCTAAACATCAGGCCGGCGTTTCAGAACTGCCTCGCGGCGTACTGTGGCGACCGCAAGGAGCGTTTCGCTCTCGTGCCGGAGCTGCGCACGCCATCCGGCATAGTCCCAGACGGCACCGTGAAGGACTCGCTCAGAATGGCGCGCGGCTACTGGGAAGCGAAGGACACACACGACGACCTGGACGCCGAAATCGAGCGAAAGTTCAACAGGGGATATCCCAGAGACAACATACTGTTCGAGGACTCCGAAACCGCTGTCCTGATTCAGAATCGGGAAGAGGCGATGCGTGTGGACATGTCCCGCCCCAACGAGCTGCATCGCCTCATCCGCCGGTTTCTCGACTACGAGCTTCCCCAGATCGAGGAGTTCAGGCAGGCGCAGCGTCAGTTCAAGGCCGACCTTCCGGCGGTGCTCGCCAACCTGAGGGAAGCAATCGACGCGGCTGAATCCGACAACTCCGACTATCGCGCCGCCGCCGCCGACTTCCTCACGCAGTGCCGTCAGTCGATCAGCCCCGAGGTGTCCGAAGCGGACGTGCGCGAGATGCTGCTCCAGCACATCCTGACCCGCGATATCTTCCTGCGCGTGTTCGGTGAGGACCAGTTCCACCGCGAGAACAACATCGCGCGGCAGCTCGACGTGCTGGAACAGACCTTCTTCACGGGGGACGTTCGGCGGGAGGCCATCGACAGGCTCCGACTGTACTACGGCGCAATCGGAAGGGCCGCCGACGAGATCGCCGACTACGCTGAGAAGCAGGGATTCCTCAAGGCGATGTACGAGGACTTCTACAAGGCGTACAACCCTGCTGCCGCAGACCGGCTCGGCGTCGTGTACACGCCCAGCGAGGTCGTCGATTTCATTATCCGCGGAACGGACCACCTGTTGCGGAAGCACTTTGGACGCAGCTTGGCTGACCGGAACGTGCAGATACTCGACCCCGCGACCGGCACCGGCACGTTCATTACGAACCTGATCGATTACCTGCCCGCCGACCGGCTGGAGTACAAGTACCTCAACGAGATACACGCCAACGAGGTCGCGATCCTGCCGTACTACATCGCCAACCTCAACATCGAGTACACCTACAAGGAGCGCACGGGAAAGTACTTGGAGTTTCCCAACCTCTGTTTTGTGGACACCCTGGACAACATGGACTGGCAGCAGTCCGGCGCCACGGGCGGCGCGGTCACCCGCCAGG
>JAKZVY010000121.1:0-5668 GCA_047515825.1 Dehalococcoidia bacterium | reverse complement strand
GTCTAGCACGTCGTTCGCAGGTCAACGCTGCTTCGGAGATGACGAGCTAGATTCTTCGTCCCAAGGCGGAACTCAGAATGACACCTGTGCGTCGTAGGGGCCAAAGGGACAAAGTATTTTGTTGGTCGCCATGTAAAGGGGGGGGGGGCAGAATCCCGGCCCACGCTCCGCTAGGGGCGACGAGACCCTGATCCATCCGTTGACAGGTTCGCAGAACGCGCGGACCATTGGACATCCGAGACCGTGCCCATCCATGCAACGCCGAGCCCGGACAGACGACGCCAGACTAAGGGGCCATCGAGAAACTCCGGCCATATCGCGTCGTACGACACGGTCCGGAGGAGCTGGCCCAAGAAGACGGCTATGATGGAGTCGTGGGTAACGAGCACATCGATCGTTCCAGGATCATCGGCGCCTTCCATGATGAGGTCCCAGAGAAGAGAGACTCCTTCCCGCGTGGGTCGCATCCCTGGCAGCGGCCCTAACTCGACGATCTGACGCCGCACCATCTCATGGGCACCAACTTCCAGGAACATGGGTCCAGCGAGCGAAGGGTCTGTGACAAAGGGGCCGGGGTCGCCGAGTCGCCGGTCCAGAACGACGTCCGGACTCCAGTTTGCGCCTCGCGCCACTGCCTCGGCGGTCTCCACGCACCGGGTTATCGGGCTTGCCAGAAGTCGGCCGGGTTTCCTCTGGCCCAGCACTTCGCCTAGCTCCTCAGAAGTGCGGGTGCCCTTCGCGGTCAGCTGCACTTGTTCGCCGAGTGTCCCGGTCTTGATAGGTGGCCGGTGAGAGTGTCTCAGCAGCAGCGTCACGTGCGCCTTCGCCTGACCGAGCTCCAGGCTACGCAGGAGATTCTCAGGGACCGATACTTGTTTCATCCTGGCTCAGAGACAAGCACGGAGCTGACGGACGCCGTGTCTTTCTTCTCGATCAACCGGAAGCCGGCAGCCGACAACAAATCTTCGAACTGGGCCCGAGTACGCTCGCGACCGCCGGTTATCACGAGCATGTTGAGGTCTAGCAGGCCCCCGGAGCCGACTCCCTCTTTGAGGACCATCTCGATCACGTAGAGCCGCCCGTCCGCTTCCAGAGCATCACGGGCTCGTTCGAGGATAACCAAGGCTTGATCGTCCGGCCAGTCGTGGAGGACACGAGCAAGAACAATGGCATCCGCTCTTGTGGACCACGTTGCGAACAGGTCGCCTGCCAACGCGCGACAGCGGGTAGCCAGCTCCTGAGGCACGTTCGCGCCTGCGATCACCTCGGGACGGTCCATCAGTGTCCCTTGGAGGCTTGGGTTTCCGCGCAGGACGGAAAACAGCAGCTCCCCGTGCCCGCCACCTGCATCAATGACCGTCGAATGCCTGGAGAAGTCCACCTCGCAGCTTAGGGATGCGTAGTCATGACGAGCATATGAGGATAGGGCGCCATGAAAATTCTTGGCATCCGATGGTCGAGATTCCAGCCAGTCGAAGAACGGTTCGCCGTACCTGGATTCGAATGAGGGGCGGCCAAGGCGAAGTGAATCCGTCAGGTCCATCCATGCCAGGTAGTGCTCCTTACCCCACAGCTTTGCGGCCTCCGCCATCGAATACTGATGGCCCTTCGTCAACAAAGCTCCTCGTTCTGTGAGCTGCCAGATTCCGTCCCCCTTCTCATACACCAAGCCCAGCTCACGCAGCGCCCTCAGCATACGTTCCGAGGCGACGGCCAGTCCTAGCCGTTCATCAACATCGGCTGCTTGTGCGGGTAGCGCTTCGAAGACTCCTAGCTCAACCGCCGCTCGGATAGTCTGTGTCCGCCAATACCCGACAAGGTCTCCGGAAAGCTGGTCGAGAGGACTTGTGAGGGGTCGGCGCAGTTCAACCACGACTTCACTGTCCTCATCTATCACGAGCAGTTTTCCATCGAAATCCTCAACCCTCGCCTGCCCGTTGTAAAAAGGTTCTATCGCGCTGAAACGACGTTCATATATTGGGTGGCCTTGCAGATCGACGTGGTGCCAGCCGGACTCGTCGCGAGCACGGGCGTAGCCCTTGTGAAAGACGTCGAGATCGAGAAACCACCGCCCGTGAAGGATATTCCCCGAGCGGTCTATGTGGGTGTGCCGGCCATCATCCCCCTGCACGGCCGCGAATTCGTCGTGATAGTCACCAGCGTACCTGTAATGCTGCGGGTATGCAGGATCCCCATCAAGGGAGATGTGGGAGTATCGCCCATCTGAATGACGGACCGCGCACCGGCCCGACTGGAAGTTGCCGCACCAGTCATGTCGCTCCTCATACAGCAGACTGCCGCCGGCAAGGATGTGAAAGACGCCGGCCTCATCCCGCACAGCCGCTCGCCCTTCGTAGAAACCGAAGGCCCTGACATATCGGGCGCGATAGGCCGCACGACCGGACGTATCGATGTGGTACGCGCCGGAGCGGTCGCGCACAGCGGATAGCCCGGGAGCATGGAAGCTCAATACCTCCTCAAAGCGGGAATCGTAAGCGGGGCGGTCTCCGAGCAGGTGGTGGGTCTGGTCCCTTGCTATGGTTAGTGAGTCCCAGGAACTACTCATGCTGTCTCTGGCCTGCGCATGTTGCAGCCCTGGCACAAGGGCTTGTCTTGATAAGTCGCGCGCAACTCCCCGTATTCCGGGCTCTCCCAGATGTTATACAGACTGTCCTCGTTAACATTGCCAAATTCCCCGAGAGTCCTGCGCAACACGTCTGGGGCACAACACGGATCGAAACGTCCCTGAGCGCTTACCCACGCCTCTTGGCCGAGGAAAGGGCACACCGCGTCGGGCGCAATGTCCGCCACTGCGCTCTCTTGTAGTGGGAAGATGTTATCGAGCAGGACCATCTTGCCGCCGGGTAGCCTGTAACGCTCGGCAGCTTGCTCCGCAGCCCGGACGGCTGTGTTCCATCTGAGAATGGCGTCCGGGCTGCGCCGCATCGAGAGGGGCTTGATCTCGCTGAAGTGGGCCCACAGATGGTGCCCTTTGACGCGGTCGACGCCCAGCCGTGCGGCGAGTTTCACGATCTCGGCCATTTCTCCCACATTTGTCTCCATGAAAGTCATCTGGAGAGTGACTCGACACCTGTTTCCGCCCGCCGCCGCAACAGCGGCGCGCACCTCGATAAAGACCTTGACGTTGTCAAGCACCTTTTCCCACCTGGTCCCCAGCATGATCGACTCCTGGGTCTCTCGATTGCTTCCATTCCAAGAGATCTTTACGTCCGACGCAACCGGCACAATGCGCTCGGCCCACGCCCGCGCTCCCTTCTTCGGAAAGGTACCGTTGGTTGTGAGATTAAGCTTTACTCCGTACTCCCCACACAGCTCGATGATCTCGTCCATATGTTTGTACAGAAGTGGTTCCCCCATCGTGGATGGGATGATCTCCCGTAACGGCGTTCCTCGCGACTCCTCCAGTACTCTCCGGACTAGCGCGATGTCCATGCGCCTCTTGGGCCTGCCCTCCTCTCGCCGCTCTCGCTGACTCTTGCTGTATGGGGAGAACTCCTCGCACATGATGCATCGGAGATTGCAGTCGTCAGGATTGGTATCGAACGTAATCCGCCTGGGGCCGGGTTTCGTGCCGGGCCTCTTGCTCTCGACAGGCGCCCGAGTGACCGGCTCTTCGGCCCTCTGGATAGCTTGGGTCATGCTGACTGCGCTCCCTTCACGGATTGACCGGTCGGCTGTGCCCGCATTCCCTTGTCTGCTGAGCGAGCACTGGCATAGATCGCCTCGACGCTACGGACGTGGCCACTCATGCTTGGGACGTTCCCATCACCGGACTGCAAATAGCCTCGTTCGCCAAGCCTGGACGCGAGCTGTGGATCGTCGACGAGTCGCTGCATTTGATCTGCCAGCGCACCGACGTCGCGGTGGGCGAAAAGCAGCCCGTTCCGCTCATGATGGATATACTCGGCCATCCCTCCGTAGTCAGCCGTAACGACCGGTACACGGGCCTGGAGCGATTCATGGATCACCAACGGCGAGTTCTCCGCCCATATTGAAGGCACGACGATGACATCGCAACGATTGAACACGTCTGCGATTATGTCCTGGTTTCGATACTCCCCTATCCACTCAACACGCGCGGCAGCGTCGCCGGGAAGCGCCTCGGCCAGAGCCTTCAGACCATCCGTCTCCGCTCCGTGGTGCCTTCCCCAGACTCGGAGACGGGCCTCGCCCTTGAGGCGTCCGAAAGCCTCAATCAAGAGGTGAATTCCTTTGGCCGGGATGTGGGTCCCTATGTAGCCGAACGTAAACGGCTCTCCCACAGTCCGGCGGCGTCCCTGCAACCGCGCCCGGTGGAAACCGTAGTCCAGGTAGACCAGCTTGTCGCTAGGTAGTCCGAACTCGTCGCGAAACCGTTTGAGAAGGTATCGGGAGGGCGCAATGAACACGTCAACCTCATCGGAAATGTCGCGCACATGGGACATTCGCCGACCGACCCAGTCAGTCCAGTATGCGACGTCGGCTTCTTCCTCTGCCGCTGAACCTGAATAGTAGCGCGCGTAACATCGCTCCGCGCACTTCCTGTCATCCTGTCCGTCGCACAAAGCCCAGGTGTCGTTCGCATTCGTCGGGTTCATCTGAATGAACTGCCCGCGCGGGCACATGAGCCAGTAATCGTGCAGCGTAACGACGACGGGCGTGCCGCGCTTCTTGACCTCTGAGACCAGGGAGGTTGACAGATGGTTCAGATGGCCGATGTGAACGACGTCGGGCTCCAATCGGTCGAGCAGCCCCCCGAAAAGACGGTCTACTTCCGTGTGACGGTATCTGTCTCTGGGCCGTGCCAGGTTCACGACATGGAGCGTCACGCGAGGATCGTCGGGGGCCTGTTCCTCAATCACAGTGTAATCCGGGACGAATGTATTTTCCTGCCTGGTGAAGACGTGCACCTCATGGCGGTCTGACAAGGCTTGTGCAAGCCCCTGGGTATAGACTTCGGAGCCGGCGTTGTATCGCATGGGGTAGCCGTGGATGACCTGTAGGACCTTCATTCTGCGATGCTCTTTATCCACGCCGCTGTGTGTGAAATTGCCTCGGCCGGCGGGACTTTGGGCCGGTACCCCAGGACGGACCGGGCCTTTTCCGTCGAAAACGCCTCTCGCTGGCCCTTCTCGCCCGGACGATAGTCCACAAACTCCAGCGGGACTTCTGTCCCGATAGCGTCCCTGCACATATAGGCCAACTCGGTGACGGACTTTTCTGTCCCGTAACTGACCTGAAATTTCTGACCGACTACTCGGTCGGCAGGCGCTTCGATGGCAAGGACCCACGCGTTTACTATGTCGTCTACGTACGTCACATCGCGGGTCTGTTCGCCGCCTTCGACAACGATAGGCTCGCCGTGATGGGCATTCCATAGCCATTTGCAAATGAATATCTCGCGGCGCATGTCCGGCCCGATGACCACTCCGTTACTCAACACGATGGCCGGCACACCGTACGCGCGATGCCATGCCCAGACCGCCAGCTCAGCGGCGGCCTTCGAGAACGCGTATGGATTGTGAGGCGTAAGCCCGAATCCACCGAAGGAGGGCGTCGGGTTAGCGTCCTGAGGCGGCAAGAAGGTGCTCCTGTGCTTCTGGGATAATGGTTTTGTAGCAAAAAAACGGCCCCGGAAAAGGAGCACCCAGTAGATGCTGCCACGCAA
>JAKZVY010000120.1:0-13369 GCA_047515825.1 Dehalococcoidia bacterium | reverse complement strand
AGTTGATGAAGCCCGCTCCGAAGATGCCGATCATCATCGGCTCGACGACACTCAGCGCGAACGCCGACGCCACAGCGGCGTCCATCGCGTTCCCGCCCATCGCGAGCATCTCAAGACCAGCCGCCGACCCCAGCGGGTGATTGGTGGACACCATACCGTTGGTCGCGACCGCGTCGTGCTTGTACGTCTCGAACGGGCTGCCAGCGTTCTTCTTCCAGGACATTTTTTCTTCCTTGTGCGCTCTGTTGACAGGTTGGCGCCGGATGGCTATTGATCCATCGCTGCTATTCTGATGGTACTACCGGAGTCGCGACCGGGCAACGCGACACCTCTATCCTTGACCCCAATTTCGGCCCAAACCTATAATCTGGACGCATCCAGCAAGTACTCGGACGGTAATGAAGTACGAGAGTCTGCACTGAACCCGTCATTCCCGCGAAATCGGGAATCCACAAGGTGGCTCGCCGTTCGGCAAGGTGGACTCCCGCTTTCGCGGGAGTGACGAAACTTCTGGAGATGGCATCAGACATTGCCCATATGGAGACCTCATGAACGAGTCCGGCATCGCCAGTCAGATCGAATCGCTGCAATCGAAAGCGCTCTCGGAGCTGGAGTCGGTCTCCAGCCTCGAAGCTCTCGACGAATGGCGTGTCTCATTTCTGGGCCGACGCGGTGAGCTGACCCAGCTTCTCCGGAGCGTGGGATCGCTGCACCGAGAGGACCGTCCCGCCGCAGGCGCCGCCGCGAACGCGCTGCGCCAGATCCTCCAGGATGCGATGGCCTCAACCGAGGACGCGCTCAAGCGGGCCACGTCCGAGCAGTCCGAGGAACCCATCGACGTCACCCTGCCCGGCTGGCCGGTGCCAAGAGGCGGCATCCATCCCACCACCAGGATCGTGCGCGAGATATGCGCCGCGTTCAGCTCAATGGGATTCAGCGTCGTCGAAGGCCCGGAAATCGAGTGGGACCACTACAACTTCGAGATGCTCAACATCCCTAGGGACCATCCCGCCCGCGACATGTGGGACACGCTCTGGATCGACTATGAAGACGACGAAGGCGAGCGCCCGATGCTGCTCCGCACTCACACCTCGCCCATGCAGGCGCGGATAATGGAGAGCACCCGTCCGCCGGTGCGCGTCGTCATCCCCGGAAAGTGCTACCGGTACGAGGCAACCGACCCGAGGCACGAGTGGCACTTCTACCAGATCGAGGGCCTCGCGGTCGATCGCGGCATAACCATGACAGATCTCAAGGGCACGCTGTTCGAGTTCGCACGCCGCATCTTCGGCGTCGACCGCAAGGTGCGCTTCCGCTGCGACTACTTCCCGTTCGTCGAGCCGGGCGTGGACATGTCCATAGACTGCTTCCTGTGCGACGGACAGGGCTGCCGGGTGTGCAGCAACACCGGCTGGATCGAGATCATGGGCGCGGGCATGGTCCACCCCAAGGTGCTCGAAGGAGTCGGCTACGATCCTCACATCTACACCGGCTTCGCCTTCGGCATGGGCCCGGAGCGCATCTCCATGCTCAAGCACGGCATCGACGATATCCGGCTCTTCTACGCCAACGACCTCCGCTTCCTGCGCCAGTTCAGCTAGGGTCAGCCAACTGGTTTGGATGCCTGCACTGGTCCACACGAACTCTGGAGCTTTTAATGAAAACTACCGAAGAACTGCAGAGAGAATACTTGGAGGCACAAGCTGAGGAGAGGGAGAACAAAAAGAAAGCTACAACCTGCGGCACTGTTGGTTGTGCGGTGGTCTTGGGTGTGACCGCCGTTGGTGCTGTGATCGGCTTGATTGTGTCCGCGTTGGATGATGCAAATAACTGTATTGACCAGTTTGACGAAGACGTTTGGCGTGAGGGTCGCACCGTACTAAATTTTCCTGATACCAATTCGCTTTGACTACGCCACAAACCTACCATGACACATTCTCATGCGTAGACCCTTGTCCGTCATTCCCGCGAAAGCGGGAATCCATCGACCCGGGTGAGGGAGAATACGGTGTAATCATCCATAATTGTATGATGCATTCGAGTACGAATTGGCGAGCACACACAGTGACAATGGCGACGGAACAGTCACCTATGGGAGAGCCTTTTCAGGAGCCAACGCATTTGGTGTGAGAACGACGCTCTATGCGACTGGCATATATGCCTCCAGTGATTGTTCTTCTCTTAGCGGTATACTTATTTCGCAGTAGCCGAGATACAAAGTGGTAAATGAGAATTCACTTATTGAAGTCACAAAAATTCTGAGGACTGTATCGCAAAGTAAATCCGCATCGCTGATTCGAACTTACCTTGCGAACCTATGTGCGAAAATGTATAGCAACTGATCCAGAGAGATTCTGAAAAGGGATACAGTTATGCAGAAAGTTTACATCCCAAGTTCATCTAGTTCTGGCGTAGTCTATGAGGTTGTCCACAACGATGACTGCACCAGCTTCACTTGTAACTGCCCCGCTGGCAGCTACAACAAGCGCCCCTGCAAGCATGTGAAGCGTGTAATGCTGAGCCTAGGTGTAGCCCTTGACACGGATGATCTTACGGACTCTGAAGTGATTGCATTGGCCGTGATGAAACTAGAAAATGCATCTGACGTGGATACAGTGGGCAGCCTAAAGACATTGATGGAGAAAGAGTACCCCGGACTCTTGAAACGAGTGATCAAAGCTACTAAGAAGCATAGGGTTGTGCAGCAGGCCGGGGTTTCACGGGTTTTATGATATTCTTCTTGCGCACTATCTAATGGTGCAGTGGTAGATTGCTGGTAGTAAACTCAGTGCGGCGGCAACCGATGAGTCATCAATGAGCGCATCCACTCAGGTTTTCAACGCTTTCCGTAGTCGGCACCGGCTACGCTCCCCCGAGATCAGCCCTAGTCAACAAGAGACAGTGCAGCTTGATGCAAGCAGCGGACTTCGTCTTCTTGAACCCCGCCCCTGCATATGATGTCCTGTACGGCGCTCCTCCTTCATCACGGGCCAATAAGGTCAACACGTATCTCTGGGTCATAGACACAAGAGGCATCCCGTACATATACGAGGCTCCCATACCGGTGATTGACTCCGCCCTCCCGAAACACACTAACCTAACCGGCGGGTCCGAAGCATACTTGGGCGGTGAGGTGTGGTTTGCATCCGAGATAGCCCTCTACATATCAGGAGGGTCGGGACGCTACCCGCCGGCAAACGAGGCTCAGCTTGAAGAAGCAGCGCAAGTTTTCGAGTCGTTTGACTATGAGGTCATTTCTCTGGGCTGGGACCACCAAAAAGGTGAAGCAAGACGCAGACTGGTGGGAGATAGGCTATGAACCAACTGACCTTTATCTTCGGACCTGAAATCGAGGGGCTTTCCGCTGAGGATGCTGCGAGGCACTCCACCAGAAGCTACGTCCGAGGCGAAGACGGGATCGCCGTCTATAAGGAGCACCGCCGCCCAACAGGGCATGTACTCACGGCCTGGGAGGCGTACACCACCTTCGGCCCCGACATACTCGAAGAGGCAGTGGAGTACAGCTCCGCGATTCTCAATGAGACCCCCAACGCGACAGCGTACGCTCTGAGAAAACGCAGAGAGGAGCTCGGCCTTTCTCACAGATCGGTCGTCCGGGCCGCAAGAGTCTCTCCGGGTGATGTTGAAGCTGCCGAATCATCCCCTCATAAGGTCTCCATCCAGAAGTTGGAGCGGATCGCCTTCGCGCTGGGGCTGGACGAGCGATTTCTTGCGTTCAAACGGAACCCTGGCGGAGACTCGGGACTGGCGTACCGTCTGAGGACGCTCCAAACGGAGCAATCCGGCCTATCGGGAGGTATTTCGGCTGGAACGGCCCTGCTCTTCGCAGAAGCAGCATCGGTCATACGTGTGCAGCACAGACTTCAGAGCTGGCTTGGACTCCCGATGGAGAGCAACAGATTCGATCCGGTCGAGGACTACGGATCGCCGCAGACGCCCGCCTGGAGGGTCGGATACAACCTTGCGGGGAGCGCCAGGGAAACGTTGCAGCTTGGGAACTCACCGATTCACTCGATGCGAGAGCTGGTTGAGAAGCGACTGGGAATTCCAGTCGTCCAGGCGCGGCTTCCCAACCGGATTGCGGGGGCGACCGTAATGACGATCAGCGATGAAGGTGACGAGGTGCTCGGCATCGTTCTGAACACGATCGGCGACAATGAAAACGTCTGGATTCGCCGTGCGACGCTCGCCCATGAGCTCGGGCACCTGCTCTATGATCCGGATGACCGGCTTCAGAACTTGAGAGTCGACTCTTACGATGACAGCCAGAGAGACCCACAGGCTAATTCGACCGACTATGTAGAGCAGAGAGCCAACGCTTTCGCCATCGCGTTCCTTGCCCCGAACGAAGCCGTCCGATTGCTCGCGCCAACGCCAATATCCGAGGAAGACGTTTCCAATGTGATACACACGTTCGGGATCAGTCACACGGCAGCACGGTATCACATTGCGAACTGCCACTACCGTAATTTCACCGTGCCTCAAGGAATTATCGACTCCGAGCCATCGTATGAGCAGACCTCGGCCGAAAATTTCACTGTTGATTACTTCCCACTACGTGATACCCCTGAACAACGGAGGGGCAGATTCGCGAGTATAGTGGCAATGGCCTACCAGGAGAACTTCATATCCGCGCACACGGGCGCTCTCTATATCGATTGCACAGTCGAGGACTTTCACGAGAACGCTGACCTCCTGAGATCACTCTACTAGAAGTAAGAAGTTCCGCACACTTTTAACCTGTCGGTTCGCATACACACGTTAACACCCAAGGAAGCAAATGCTAGTACCCATCTCCTGGCTCAAGAACTACGTCCCGGTCACCGACTCCCCTGAGGAGCTCGCCCACAGGCTCACAATGGCCGGTATCGAGATCGGCGACATCGAGACCGTCGGCGCGGACTGGGAGCCGGACTCCCTCGTCGTCGGTCACGTCCTGAAGATCGACTCCCATCCCAACGCCGACAGGCTCAAGCTGCCCACCGTCGACATCGGCAACGGCGAGACGGCCACCGTCGTCTGCGGCGCGCCTAACGTTGCCGCAGGACAGAAGATCGCCTTTGCCAGGGAGGGCGCGAGCTTGTACAGTCCACGATCTGGCAAGGTTGAGACCCTCAAGCGCGCGCGCATCAGGGGCGTCGAGTCGTCTGGAATGGTCTGCTCGCCACTCGAGTTGGGTATCAGCGAGGACCACGAGGGCATCCTCGTGCTGGACGACGACGCTCCTATCGGTACGCCACTCGCCAACTATCTCGGCGACGCCATCCTGGACGCCGAGGTCACCTCCAACCGGCCCGACTGCCTCTCGATCCTCGGAGTCGCGCACGAGGTCGCGGCCATAACTGGCGAGAGCGTGACCGAACCCGACTATTCGTACCCCGAAGACGGCCCGGACATCGAAAGCCAGGTCACAATCGAGATTGCCGACCCCGACCTCTGCTACCGCTACACCGCGAGCCTGATTACCGGCGTGAAGATCGGCCCGTCGCCCCGCTGGCTGCAGGACACTCTCATAAAGGCAGGCCAGCGGCCCATAAACAACGTCGTGGACATCACCAACTACGTCATGCTCGAGTACGGTCAGCCGCTGCACGCCTTCGACTTCGACAAGTGCAGGGACGCGACGATCATCGTCCGGGCGGCACGAGAGGGCGAGCCACTGACCACGCTGGACGGCCAGGCGCGAAAGCTGACCCCGCCTATGCTCACCATCGCGGACTCTCGTGACCCGGTCGGACTCGCGGGAGTGATGGGCGGAGCCAACTCCGAGATGACCGAGGACACAACGTCGGTCCTGCTGGAGTCGGCCAGCTTCAACGCCGTCAACACCCGGCTTACACGCACGGCCCTTGACCTGCGCACTGACGCCTCAGACAGGTTCGAGCGCGGAATCCGGTCGGCGCTCGCTCCGTATGGCCTGAGACGCGCCACCCAGCTCATAGTCGAGCTTTGCGGAGGTACCGCCGCCAAGGGCATCATCGATCTCTACCCCACCAGGCGCGAGCCGCCGACAGTCAGCATCAGCCGCGCGCGTATCCGGCAGGTGCTGGGCGTGGACTATCCCATGTCACAGGTAAGACGTGTTTTGGAGTCGCTCGGCTTCGAGGAGGCCAAGGCGCCGGGCGGTCTCATCGACCTCATAGAGGCGGTCGAGGCCGCACCATCCGCGGAACGCTCGGACACACTCTGGCTCAAAGTCCCCTACTGGCGATCCGACATCTCCATCGAGGACGACTTGGTCGAAGAGCTTGCACGGACCATCGGGTACGACTCTCTTCCCACCACCATGCTGTCGAGCGCGATCCCGCACTGGCAGCCCCAGCCGATGACCCAGCTCAAAGACGTGGTGCGCGATCTGATGGCCGCAGCGGGGATGCAGGAGACGATCTCCTACTCTCCAACCACACTTGAGAACCTGTCCCGCGTGGACGCGCTTGACGAGTCAAGTCCACCACTCCGAATCGCAAACCCGCTCAGCCGAGAGTGGGAGTACATGCGCACAACGCTGCGGGCGAACGTTCTGGGCACCCTTTCGTACAACCGAAGGATCGCCCAGGGCGAGGGAGTGCGGATATTCGAGGTCGGCCGCGTCTATATTCCCAAGCCCGAGGCTAAAGAACGCGAACTGCCGGACGAGCTTGAGATGCTGGTCGGCGTCGTCTCCGGCCCCCGATTCGTCGAGTCGTGGGTCACCGAGTCCGGCGTCATGGGCTTCTTCGACGCGAAGGGAGCGCTTGAATACGCCTTCAACAGGCTCGGCATCGACGTCGAGTACGAGCCATCGACAGACTCGATTATGCAGACGGGTCGTACGGCCAGGATCACTTGCGGAGAAGTGGAACTTGGAGTGGTCGGCGAACTGCGCGTGCCACTGCTTGAGAGCTACGACCTGGACGGCTACCCGGCGGCGATGTTCGAGATCAGTCTCGATGCGCTGCTCTCGGTGGTCGGAGACGTGCGCCAGACTCACCAGGGCGCAAGCAGGTACCCGGAGTCGTACCGCGACCTGGCAGTCGTGGTGAACGACGATGTTCCCGCCGCCAGCATCCAGCGCATCATAGACCGCCACGCGCTGGTCGTCCGCAGCGCTCCGTTCGACATCTACTCCGGTGAGGGAGTCCCCGAAGGACGGAAGTCGGTAGCGTTTCGAGTTGTCTTCCAGTCCGACCGCGGCACTCTGACGTCAGAGCAGATCGACCACTTCCAGCGGGACATCGTTCGCCAGCTCAGCCGCGAGCTAAACGCCGAGTTGAGGGGGTTACAATGCCAGATTTCAACACACGCAGAATAGTCGAGCCTAGCGATCCGCCGAAGCCCGTCGAGCCGATAACGGCCGAGGGCCTGCTCAAAGAGATGCACGAGCTCATAGACATGCTTCCCGAAGACATGCTGGAGAAGGCAGCCTACTATATTTCGCTAGTACCGGACTTCCCTGAGGACTTCGATCCGAGCGAGATCGAGAGACTCGAACTTGCCAAGAAGAAGTTTCACATTGCTGAACTTGCCCGACTAGACGACTCAGAGGCGGCAAACGGGTCAACGAGGGAGAGCGAGATACCTTCTCACCCAATTCGAGATAATCTCCACAGGCTGGCGGAGCACATGAGCGGAGAGATACTGGACGAGGCTGTGGACGTACTGGGATCGACAGCGCTTTTGAATATCCCGTACGAACCGACGGAAGAAGAGTGGGAGAGCATCCGCGCGGGAATAGAGGAGGCAGAGGCGGGCGACCTAGTTCCTTGGGAACAGGTCAGACGCACTGATGTTTGATGTTATTCTCAATCGACGGGCTCGCAGCTACCTAAGACGCGTTGATGTCTCCACAGCTCGTCTTCTTGAAGAGTGTTTTGCAGTATTGGCAGTGAACCCATTTAGAGGCAACAGGATCAAGCAACTCGCGGGAAGAGGAGGCGAAATTAGATACCGTGTCGGGGATCTGCGCGTTGTTTATACAGTTGACCGCCAGACACGAGTGGTCACCGTCGTGGATATAGGTCCCAGGGGGCAGATCTATAGAAGAAGGCGATGAACCCGGCTTTGATTCATGGACTTCACCTACGAGTACACCACAGAACAGCAGCGTTTCCGGACACAGGTGTCCGCGTGGCTCGACCGCAACGTTCCCGACAATGTGGACGCGCTAATCGACTCTCCCGACGGGTCGCCCCTGTTGGCCGAGTTATCTGTCAAGCTCGGAAGCAAAGGCTGGCTGGCGCCGTCTGAGCCAACCGTCAGCGGCGGCGCGGGACTGTCCCCCGACCAGACCGTCATCGTCCTGGAGGAGTTGAACCGCCGCGGGCTGCTCGGGCTAGTCGATGGTGAGGCCCAGACGCTCAGATGTGCAATCGGCAATTGGAGCACCGCTAACGAGAAGACGGACCTGATTCAATCATTGGCGACAGGCAAGAGCACCGTCTGGAGACACCGAATCGCCCTGTCGCCCCTGTCCGGCGGGGACATCGCCCTCGACCCGGACTCCGTCGGCATCACCGCGGTTCCTGACGCCGACGGCTACATTCTAAACGGCACAGGCATGTACACTGGGATCGGAATCCGCCCCGACATCCTATGGACCGTAGCCCTCGTCCAACCCAATTGGCTCCCTGAAGCCTCCGGCTCGGATACACCCCCCTCTCACTCCTCACTCCTCACTCTTCACTCCTATCACCCGAAGGGTGAACCCGTCTGCCTCGTCATAGACGCAACCTCAAGTGGCATCACCTACTCGTCCACCACGAGGATGCTGACCTCAGCCGCGCCCGTACCGGTAAGTTTCGATAACGTCTGGGTATTGCGCACAGACACTCTCGGCTCAGAAGGCGACGGTCACCGAGTGATCAGCGCCAGAGTGACGCTCGACCCCCGCGCCAACCTGCCATCGTGGGTCGAGTCAGAGACCGACGAGCTCATCGAGTACGCCAGGTCGAACGACTTGGGCGCCGATAAGATACGCGCCCAGATACTTGTCGAAGCGTACATCGCCAGCCGAGTGTCGCGCCTCCTGAGGATGCGAGCCGCGTGGCTTGAACAGACAGGAGCAGAGCCAGGGACAGCAGGGTCTCTTGCGTCCCTGACGCGCCGAGCTGCGGCTTCGGCGCTTTCGGACACGTCCAGGCAAGTTGTGGGCCCAAGTGCACTGCTCCCGGCAACAGACCCGAGAGCCGCGGATGCCGGCAGATTCGACCGCATCGCGCGACGGGAGCTGGCCGAAAGAGACAGCGGGGCCTCCGGCGACCCCGACCGGGAAACCATCGCATCTGTGCTGGACCTGGATAAGCAACCCGACTGACTTCGGTCATCTCCGCCAATCCCGGCGTGACGAGCGTTCCGGGAATCAGCAAATCCAACATGCACAACGCCTCCCGAATGGGACAGCTCTCACTCATCTCCCCAGTCCTCGAAAAAGGCCGGTTCTGCCTCCTTACATGTACCTCTTCTCTCTTGGGAAACGCACTGTTGCAATGATCGCCTGTCGTCTATAATCGTCCTAAGGTGCCATAAGTAAGGGCGACACCCGCATCCAATTGTGGCAGCGATTCAGACATAACCGCGATGCTAGGGAGAGGACATACACATGAGACTGGTAGAAGAAATCATCCTACTTATGCTCAACGACGACGATGGCAGGTTCGTGCGTGTCCCTAGCTGGTCTATGGAGTATGCCATCGCTGGGGGCATCCTGATGGATCTCGCGATGGAGAACCGCATCGACACCGACTTGGAGCATCTCATCCTGCTCGACTCAACGTCTGTAGGCGACGACCTGCTCGACCCGACGCTTTCCGACATTGCGAAGGGGGAGAAAAACGACGTCCGCTTCTGGGTGGAGCACACCGCGCAGCATGCCTACGACATCCGAGAGGAGGCCCTTTCTCGGCTGGTAGACCTGGGAATCCTGGAACGCGAAGACGACCGCTTTATGTGGGTGTTCAAGTCCAGGCGGTATCCCACTATCGACGGTACAGTCGAGCGCGAGGTGAAGCTGCGCATCATGGGTGTGCTGTTCAGCGACGAGATCCCCGACCCCAGGGACGTGATGTTGATTTGCCTGGCCGACGCGTGCGGCATCTTCAGAGAGCTGCTGTCCTCGCGTGAGTCCCGCCAGGCGTCCGAACGCATCGAACAGGTGCGCAGGCTCGACCTGATCGGACAGTCCATGACGCAGGCAATCCAGGACATCGAAATGTCGATCGCCGCATCGGTACAGGGACACGTTTACTAGCCGGCAGCTCGCCAACAAACTGATATCCAACATCGATCAAGGCATACACTCAAGGAGACCGAACATGGGCGCGATTCTGGGCGAAGGCGACTTCAGATATGAGCACGTGCTCGACTGGCACAAGCTGCCGGAGGGAGCTAGGCTGATCGAGACTCCGGGTGTCGCCGTCGACTCCCAGGACGACGTATACGCATTCAGCAGAAACCCCGACTTCCCTGTCATGGTATTCAACCAGGACGGCGATTTCGTTCGTGGCTTCGGAAAGGGCATCTTCGGGGACCGCACTCACGGCATCTACGTCGGTCCCGGGGACACCATCTACTGCGTCGATGACGGCATCCATACGATTACCAAGTTCACCCGCGACGGCGAACTGCTCATGACCATCGGCACGCACGGCCAGTCCTCAGAGATATGGGGAGGCGAGCCGTTCAACCGCCCGACGCACGCCGCCGTCTCCAGGAAGACCGGACACATCTACATCTCGGACGGCTACGGCAACTTCAACGTACACAAGTACACCGGAGACGGCGAGTACGTAAAGAGTTGGGGTGGGCCGGGTATCGACCCGGGTGAGTTCCTCCGACCCCACAACATCGCCGTGGACGAGGGTGACCGCGTTATAGTTGCCGACCGCGAAGCCCACCGCATCCAGGTGTTCGACACCGACGGAAACGTGCTCGACGTGTGGAACAACATCCACATGCCAAACGGCATGACCATCGGCCCGGACGGCAACATCTACGTCGGCGAACTGCCCGGCGCGACCCAGGCCGAGCCGACACCGCCGAGGCATGGCCATCGCATCAGCATCTACGATCCCAGCGGAAACCGTCTCGCTCTGTTCGGCGCCGACGACGAGGGCACAGGCCCCGGCGAGTTCATCGCTCCGCACGGCATGGGAGTGGACAGCCACGGCAACATCTATGTAGGAGAGGTCTCCTTCACCATCCGAGGCGGTCGCATGGACCCGCCCCAGGAGCTGCGCAGCTTCTCAAAGCTGGCTAAGCTCTAGACGAATCGATACTGCTGAGCGGGCTTGCCGCCTTCCGGCAGGCCCATCGGCAGATGCGCATTGATAAGGAAGGGACGCTTCTCGTCCTCGACGACGCGTAGTCCTTCGGAGATCGTGTCCGCGATCTTCGACTCATCCGTCAGATCGGTTGCCTCCATACCGAATCCCTCGGCGATCTTCGTCGGGTCAATACCAGTCAGCGCGACTCCGCCGTAGTCACCAGATTCGTGCATGTGCCCTTCTGCCCTGCCGAACGCGCCGGCGACAATCCCGTAGGCCTCGTTGTTGGTGATGACGTAAAGCACTGGAATCCGGTGGTGGACCGCCGTCCACAGGCCGCTGTCCGCGTAGTACAGCGAGCCGTCCCCAACGAGACCGACTACCGGCGTGTCCGGGGCGGCCAGCTTCGCGCCTATCGGAGCGCCGACACCATATCCCTCGGACCCACCTGCCGGGCGGATGTACATGTTCTTTCCGGGACCGTTGTCTCCGCCGACCACGTCCTGCGGGACCGCGAACTGCTCGGTGGTCACTATGCCGCCGCCGAGTCTCTCGAGCTCAGCATCCAGTGACTCGATCAGTGGAAGCGGACGCACACGGCCCTCCTGCGGGCCGACTGATCCGAGGGCGGCCTGTCGTTCATCACGCAGCCTGGACGCCGCCTCTCGCGCCCACTGTCGCCGCTCGTCGTAGCGTCCCGGCTCAGTCTCGCTCTGCACCAGCGCAGCCAGCCGCTCCATCGCTCTTCCCTCGTCCGCCAGGATCGCCACGTCAAGCCCGGGCATGTTCTTGAGGTTCTCGACGTCCGAGCCAATCGCCATCAGGGTTGCGTTCCCGGCGAAGCCGACGTAATCTGCTGCCGCGCCGTTGCCGCTGTGGCGTGAGCCGATGGACAGGATCAAATCAGGCTGAAGCTCCTCGACTGCCCTCTCGAAGTACCCCGCGTGTTGGGGGTGCTTGATCGGAACGCCGCGCAGGTCGTTCCTGCCGGTGGCCACCGCGGCGCCGAAACGCTCGGCGATGGCCGTCACCGCGGCCTCCGCCCCACTCTTCCAGATACCGTCGCCCGCGTAGATCAGCGGCCGCTCGGCCTCGTGCAGCGCCAGCGCCACTCGCTCGATGTCATCGTCGGATGGATAACCCGCCCGGACCGACGGGATTCCACCTTCGATAATGTCCGTCGTAAGCGGGGTCGGACCGAGCATACTGTCATATACCGCCAGATGAACGGGCCCCACAGGGGGCGTCGTCGCGACTCGTAGAGCACGCTCAATTGCCGCTGGCAGGCCTTCCGGCTCCACAACAGTCCAGTTCTCCTTTGTCATCGGAGCCGCGATAGACGTGGGCCCAAAGCTGTGACTCAGATCAAGGCTGATCCGGTCGGCGAAGCTGCCAGTGTCTCCGGCGAACGTGATAACAACAACCGGCAGACTTCCCCACCACACGTTGATGAGCTGTCCCATACTCTGTGCAAGACCCGCGCCGAGGTGAACGACCATCACCCCCGGGTCGGCAGCCACTTGAGTGAAACCGCCGGCCATCGCTGTCACCGACCCTTCGTGAAGTCCCAGAATGCCGTGTATGTCCGGATGCGAGTGCAGCGTGTCGAAGAACAGCGCCTCCCTCGACCCAGAGTTATTGAAGACGTACTTCACGCCGGAGGCCGCAAGCTGCTCCACCATGACCTGCGACGGATGGGCCGTTATCGTTCGCTTTTGCACTTGTTACCTCCGCGCCGCAGCGCCTTTATCACTATCGAGTGTTCCCTGATTCTACCACCAGCGCCCGACACTCGACGCTACCCCCGAAAACAGCTCGCCCGACACCGCCACTTCTATCTCTTATCTCCGCGCCTAACAACTGATACACTCCGCCCAAAAGCGGTCACACTCAGAATGGTGGAGCAGTTTGATGGAGCTTTCTACGAACACAGTTTTATACGAAACGCGTAACCAGATCGCCTACATCACGCTCAACCGGCCCGAATCGCTGAACGCACTCAGCCGCGAGCTCGATGTCGGACTGGACGAGGCGATGGACGAGTTTCGGGACGATCCGGACCTGCTCGTCGCTATCCTGATTGGGAGCGGCGGTCGCGCATTCTCAGC
>JAKZVY010000119.1:0-2804 GCA_047515825.1 Dehalococcoidia bacterium | reverse complement strand
ATCATGTGCCCTACAATGCCAGCTCGTCTTGGACGTGGGACTCCACGTCCTCACCGGTCGTGAAGAGGCGTCGGCCGGGCGCTTCGTTCAAGACGTCGTCGTCGGACCGGTCCGTTGACACGGAGGAGTCTTGAGGGTGAGAACCCTGAAGATAGGCGGCGAGCTTCCGAACATCATTGCCCTGTTCCCGCGCGATGCTGTCTTTGATTCCCCACAGTTCCTCGATGATTTCGTCAGGCATCTTCCGTCCCTCCCATCAGTTCACTTGGCGTGCAAATCTCTGGACTTGCGTGCTCTTGCAGCTCGCAGACTTCGCGGACAAGGGGTCTGGTCTCGGCGTTGGCAAGGTGGCGAAAGTTCCAGGTCAATAGATAATCGACGCCGTGCACGGCTGACACGGCGATGTGAATGGCATCGTTCTGGGCGCTTGGCGGCAGTGCACGTCGCCGTATGAGGGCGTCGGCCAAAGTAACCACGGGTTCCGTAATCGGCAGCATGGCAATTCCGCTCAACGCTTCGAGCCTCCGGGCGGCGGCTTCCTGATGCCCCCTTCCAGCCTCCTCTATTGTGAGAGCGGACGTGCAGAGTTCAAACCGGGGCCTGTGCGTGGCCCACCATTCAGCCGTGGCGAGCTGCCACGCGGCCGCCAGCAGGTTGCTCGTGGCTCTGGCCGTCAGATAAGACACTACCGAGGTCTCGACGTATACCGTCTTGGCATTCTCGTTCGTCATCAGGCTTTAGGCATTCTCCCAGCAACAAAGGTCTCGTCCAGCACTTCAATCATACCACCGGACAGTGCCGTTGCTCTTCTCCGCATCATCTGCTGCTGCCTTCATTTGGAGAGATGGAGTGTCTTTACCCCCAACAACTTCGTTAGATTCGTTGCATTGACTCAGAGTCGTCTAGTTGATCTCCCGACAAGTGCCGTCTTCCACGAATCCACATCTTTGTCACTGACACCAGCGATTGTTCGCTCTATACCACTTTGATTACGATTGGTGCTTTGTACCTAAGCTGTGAGGTAGTAGACGTCGCCGGGCTCAAAAGCCGGTGGTAGGCCCTGCAAATTGGTCGCGAGAGGTCGCCACAGACCGGAATTAGCTTGGAGATGGGGAAGGGTTCGGCTCCACAGGCTGGTGAAGTTCGGTGAGGTCGGCACAGAGTGTGGGCACAATGTGGGCAAGACCGGGTGGCTTCCCCTCCTCGGCGATGAGTGCAGGACGCTCCTCCGGAGGATGGATTCTCGCCTCACCATCGGTATGGGCTGCACGAAGGGTGGTGCCCATTCTCTCGCTCGACCAACGCCGACGACCGAGAAGGCTGGTAGGCGTACTTGCCCACATTGCTCATAAGGTGGGGCGGTCTTCACAGCTCAATTCGTCGGTCGCAATTGGCGTCCTTGTGCCGGGGCTCACCGCCTGCATTGGCGAGGCTGCCAAGATGCGATCAAACATACCCGGATCGGTTTCATCAATGTCGGCAGCGCTCATCGGACTGTGCGCCTTCCAAGACTGATGCTTCTCTTCTGACCGCTCAGAACAGCTTACCATCCGACTGAAGCCCGACGTACGAGATTGCCAAAATGACCACAGTTGGGGGAAAGGCACCGCGTTTATGATGGTGTCTGTCCCTGAAGTCAGTGCGGAGGGGATTCTGTAAGGATGGCCGCCGCGGCCTTATTGGTCGCGGGTACATTGTCGCGTGGGCTGGAGATGAGGGAACCCGGGCGGTTAGGGTAAAGAGGACCGGGCAGTGTCACAGCTGGCGGAACATGCGATGTGCGTGCCGTCTCCTGCCGTTCCGCCAGTGGGATAAGCGTCGTGGTGGGTCAGCAATCTATCTTCGCCGGCCGACAGGGCAGGAATGGCCAGCGCGGCCCCCCCTTACGATCTGAGGCAAGGCTTGCCGGGTACCGGTTTTGGTTCGAGTCCCCTTTGGCCCACCAACCCACATTCGCCGGCCTTCAACCCAAATGCCCTACAACCTGACAACCCTCGTTTCGTCCTTCCTCAACCGTTGCCTCCCATCCATCCCTTCGTGTGTTTCGTTCGGACCACGTAGGAAAGTGCCTTGGCTACGATGCGACAGGGCCAGTAGGTTCAACGAAGAGTACCGACTGATGGGTCAGCTGTGAGGCCGACGTCATGCGGGAGATCCGCAGGCACTACATTGAGGATCGGGGGTTGGACCGCTCCGTACTGAGGACCCAGGGGTATTAGAAGATGGGCGACATGAACCATCCTGATCACGACATGGGGGACGACGAGTAGCCATCCATCCCCTCGATTGCACGCTGTCCCCTCCGATTGCGCGCTGGCGCCAGCCAGGGCCAGCGCCACCCGTTCTCCGCACCCCTCAAGGCGGGTCCACCGGGCTCGGGGTTGCGGCCGATGAGCGGGGGGTCCAGGCCGGCCCAGCGCGCTTAGCTACTGTTCCGGCCACACTATCCCTTCCGGTTTAAGAGTGAGCTCCTCCGGATTGCCCAGCCACGTTCCTCGGCGCCGATAGCGAGCCCGACCAGCGCCTCGGTGCTCGACCCTCCGCCTGAGCAGTCCATGTAGAAGTTGAGCCTGATGCCCATGTCGTAGGCGAGCGCAGACGAGGTCGTCGAGTCGCCGCCGTGATAGCTGAGCATCCCGTCGATGTCTTTGGGAGTCAGGCCCGCGTCGCCGATCGCGTTGAGGATGGCCTCGGTCGCAAGCGCCCTTGTGCTGCGCCCCGATCCGCGGCTGTAGTCCGTCTCTCCGACACCGACGATGCAGTACCTGTCCTGGAGATTGCTGTGCATCCACACCTCCTCGGTA
>JAKZVY010000118.1:0-8440 GCA_047515825.1 Dehalococcoidia bacterium | reverse complement strand
GGCCGCCGCAGACGAGATAAACCGTACGAGGTCGCAGGGACGCCGGATAGTTTCGGTAGGAACGACCGCCGTTAGACTGCTGGAGCACGCGGCCATCGCAAACCTGAATCCAGAAACCCTAGTGAGCGCAGGATCGGGCTGGGTCGATCTATTCATTGCGCCCGGATTCGAGTTCAAGGTGGTCGACGGTCTAGTGACAAACTTCCACCTGCCGAAATCTACTCTGCTGATGCTGGTTTCGGCGTTCGCGGGCACAGATAAGGTCCTGCGGGCTTACAGGGCCGCCACCGAGGAGGACTACCGCTTCTATAGCTTCGGGGATGGGATGCTCATACAGTGACCTTCTTGCCAGAATATCTGGGAACTCGGGGATGAAGACGATTATACGACAGTTCAGGCCGCGCGCGCTGTTCGACTTCGACTTGAGTGCGGCATTTGCCACCTACGGCGGCGGCCGGTACGCCGCCGACTCATTCGAGGACGGCCGGTTCCGCCGGGCTGTGGAGTCCGAGGGAGGGCCAGTGCTGGTCACGGTGGAGAGTCAAGGGAGCGTATCGGAGCCGCTTCTGAACATCAGGCTCTCAGGCGAGTCGCTCTCATCCAGCACGGCAGACCGTCTGACGGAGACGGGGTCGAGGCTGGTTGGGGCGCACGTCGATCTGGTCCCTTTCTACGATGCTGTCAAACACGACGATGCGGTGAGCTTATTGGCGGGGCGCTTTTATGGGTTGGGAATACCGCAGGCGGCCACGCCGTTTGAGGCTATCGTGCTCGCGATACTCGGACAGCAGATCAGCGGGCACGTGGCGAGGGTGCTGAGAGAGACGATCGTGGACAGGCTCGGCGATTCGGTGGAGTTCGGGGGAACCGTGTACAGGACTTTCCCATCGCCCGGCGCGATAGCGGAGGCCGGTCCTGAGAGACTTCGGAGCATCAGGCTCAGCGCGCGGAAGTCTGAGTACATCTACGACATCGCCGCGCAAACCGTTTCAGGGGACTTGGATCTCGATTGCCTTGCAGACCTTCCCGCTGACGAGATTGTCTCCGAGCTGGTGAAGCTACGCGGCGTCGGACCGTGGACGGCGCACTGGTTGCTGATCCGCGCATACGGTCTGTCCGACGGCTTTCCACACGGCGACCTCGCCGTGCAGAGGTCGCTTGGCCTGCTGCACAACCGAGGGCGGCTGTCCGCCGGCGAGGCGCTCGATCTGTCGTACAGGTGGAGTCCGTATCGGAGCTACCTGACGACGTACCTGTTCGCGGCCGCGAGGGCTGGCGTCCTGGGAGATCTGCCGGGGGCGCGGTCGGTGGGGCCGTGAGGGGGAACGCATATGGGGCAGATTTGACCCCGAAAGCGGCTTTCGATAGTATCGTGCGGGGGTTTTCAGTTCTAAGCACTCGTCTCGGCCTTTGAGGAGCTCAGCATGACAACTTCGAGTACCGCCGGATAGGTTTGCCATCAGAGATATGTACTTCGTTAGATTCATTCTCTTCTGCGTCGATGCGACTAACGACTTTCTGGGCAAGAACTGCCAGTACATCGCGGGCGCCATCGCATTCTATACGCTATTTTCCATGTTTCCTCTGGTGCTGGCGCTGATCTCGGTCTGGGGGTTCTTCCTGGGGCCGGAGGTGCAACAGTCGGAGCTTGCGGAGCGCATCGCGGAGGTTATCCCGGTCTCGACGGAGTTCATCAGCAGCACCATGCGCGGCGTGGCATCAGCGCGCGTGATTACGGGGACGGCTTCGTTCCTGGGTCTGCTTTGGGCCTCCTCGGCCGCGTTCGGAGCGGTCAGAAAAGGTATCAACGCCGCCTGGGGAATCACGAGGACGAGGCCGTTCATCAGCGAGCGCCTGATCGACCTCGGCCTAGTCGCAGGAGCGGGTGTTGTGATATTGATCCTCCTGGTGATAGCTCCCTTGAGCGGGACAATCCAGGAGATCCTCGAGATCATGTCCCCAGACACGGACTTCGACAGGATCTTAACGCTGCTTACCCGGTTCGTCTCCCCCCTACTGGCCTTCGGGACGTTCCTCATCCTGTACAGGTACCTTCCCAACACGAGCGTAGGGTTCAAGGACGTGTGGATGGGCGCACTGGCGGCGGCGCTTGCCTTCGACGGCGCCAAGTGGGGATTCCTCTTGTACGTGGAGACGTTCCCTGTGTACAACGTTGTTTACGGCCCTCTGGGGGCGATGATGGCGCTGTTGACCTGGGTATATGTCTCGGCTATCATTTTATTGTTCGGCGCGCTTGCAACTTCACGGTGCGCCAAGTTCGCGGACAATCTGGGCGGCGAAGTACAGGGGTTGAGACTGCTGTGGATGGGACTTTCGCGGGTGAGACTCAGAGTGGTGGCAGCAAGTGACGAGGGCGCGTAGCCGGTCAACCTTCTCGCTGCTACTGATCGTTGTGACCCTGACGATATGGTCATTTGCGGCCTGCGGAACGGAGCCTCCGCCTCCCACACCGACACCTGAGCCAACCCCTTCCCCGACGCCGATTCCGCCTACCCCGACACCCGTACGGGTCGTGCAGTCCATCCAGCCTGCCAGCGGCGTCGCCGCTCGTCCGCAGACGATGCCGCCGGGGGCGTTTGCCCAGCTTCCCTCCATATCGGCCCTTGTCGATTCGGTGGAGCCATCGGTGGCTTCCATTCACGTCAAGTCAGTAAACAGAGGGGTCTTCTTCGACTTCACCGATGAGGGAGCCGGATCCGGAATCATCGTGCGCCCTGACGGATATGTCGTCACCAATTTCCATGTCATCCAAGGCGTCGTGGGAATCAGCGTGAGCCTGCCAAGTGGGCAAACTTACGACGCGGAGGTCGTTGGATGGGACGTGGTGAGCGATCTTGCGGTTCTCAAGATAGAAACCGACGAGCCGCTTCAGCCTGTGACGTGGGGGAACTCCAACGACATTCGAGTGGGAGATTGGGTGGTCGCTCTCGGAAACGCGCTGGCGCTGAAGGGCGGTCCAACAGTCACTCTGGGAATCATCAGCGCGCTCGGACGCACTATCAGAACCGAACGTGAGCCTCTCTACGACATGATCCAGACCGACGCCGCAATCAACGATGGCAACAGCGGCGGGCCGCTGATGAACCTGAACGGCGAAGTGATAGGGATCAACACGGCCATACTGCGCCAGGCCCAAGGGATAGGGTTCGCGATAGGCTCGGAGGCCGCGATACCCCTTATCGACAGTCTTATCGAGCACGGGCGCGTCGTAAGACCGTTAATGGGGCTGAGTGTCGATGACGTTACTCCAGCATTAGCCAACTATCTGGGCCTGAACGTCAAAGAGGGGGTCGTGATCATACGACTCGCCAGCCGAGGACCGGCGTTCAATGCCGGGCTTCAGGTCGGGGACGTCATCATAAGTATGGACGGCATTCCCACCGTAGACAGCGGCGGTTTCCTCACGATGCTCTGGACTTACGAGGTGGGCGACACCATCCATCTGGAGTTCGTGAGAGAGAACAAGACGTTCGAGACGACCGTCGAACTGGAGGAACGTCCTTAGTTCCTTCGGTCTCAGTAGGACTGGAATAGCCGTCCCCACTCCGTCTTCATCGCCTCGCGCACCCGCTTTCTGCCGATGAACCTAAGCCAGTAGCTGTTGTGGTAGACGTTGGATGCCGCGTACGCCCAGGGAGTGAGGGGAGACCTAAGCAGCAGGCTCTCCAACGGCTTGAGCGGGCCCCAGTAGATGAGCTTCTGTCCGCGGCTCGCTAGCGTGTTCTCAGCGGCCCTGAAGCGCCAGTTGACCTCCTCGATGTCTTCCCCCACCACTTCAATCTTGTCCATCATGCCGCTTCCGAGGCCGTGCTCGTGGGCGAGTCTGATGAAACCGATGGACATCGGATCGAAGCCCATCAGGCTCGCGGATACGGCGTCGATGGCGACCTGGTCGGCGCTGGCGAGGATCACGTTCTTGACGTGCCAACGCATCGCGCGGGGACCGGGGCCGTCTCCGGCGAACGTTCCGTCCGTGACGGCGAAGATTCCGGGATGAATCTCCTTCTGAATCCTCAGCAGGTCGACCAGCGTCTCGTGGATTACAGAGTGCGTCCAGTGTCGCTGGTAGTTGAGGAGGCCACCGAAAGCGTTTTTCATGGCGCCGGTGATGGTGGTGAATACGTGGGTCTTCACCGTCGGGAGATGGACGACGTTTTTGCCAATCAGCATCTCAGGTATCTTGAATCCGTTCGGATAGACCTTGTCCAAGACTAGCAGCGGGGACTTCGGCTCGAAGTCCACCCATTGTACGTCTTCCAGATATACAGAGTTCAGTCCGTGCCGCTCGGTGACAGATTCGTGCTTGTTATTGACGGCGCCTTCTCTGGGGTCGACGACGACAGTGCCGTTGTGGACCGGCGTGAGGCCTTCGTAGCCGGCCGACTTGAGCGCCCGGATGACGCCGTCCAACTGCCAGGGAGCGGTCGAGCAGGCGGGGTAGTAGTGCTGCCAGGAGATGTTGATCTTCAGCAGCGTCTCGACGTCGGTTGGCAGGGCCGAGTTGACTCCGGCCAGGTCCATTGCGCGGGCTATGTCGTCCAGGACGGTTTCGGGCCGGGTGTACACGACGGCGACAGTCGGGGCAGCAGATGGGCTGCCTGGCGTAGAGGCCTTTCGATCTACGTTCAGGAGCTGTGTAGAGGTGGTCACGATATACCGCCGAGATACTTACAGAGTCTTTCGATTGGTGGACACGTTACTACTGATGAAATCGTGTCAATCACCCTCACGCTAGCCCTCTCCCATCAAGGGAGAGGCGATAATTGTCTAGTCGGCCAGACTATTGCTCAAAGGTGTGGAAATGTATGGGGTTATTCGAGGAAGTCTTTGAGCTTTTTGGACCGATTGGGGTGCCGGAGCTTCCGGAGAGCTTTGGCTTCGATCTGCCTGATCCGTTCACGGGTGACTCCGAAGTCTCGCCCCACCTCTTCCAGCGTCCTGGCTCTGCCGTCTTCCAGGCCGAAGCGCAGCTGCAAGACCTGCGCTTCACGGTCGCTGAGCGTCATGAGTACATCGTCCACCTGCTCTTTGAGAAGCTGATACGCCGCCGCTTCAGCAGGGGCGAGGGCGGTGGTATCTTCGATAAAGTCTCCCAGGTGGCTGTCCTCTTCCTCCCCAATGGGAGTGTTTAGCGACACCGGCTCTTGAGAGATTTTCAGTATCTCCCTGACCTTATCGGGTGGGATTTCCATGCCCTGGCCGATCTCTTCGCTGGTCGGCTCCCGTCCGTACTCCTGAACCAGCCGACGCGTGACCCTGAGCAGCTTGTTGATGGTCTCGACCATGTGAACGGGGATGCGGATGGTGCGGGCCTGGTCTGCGATGGCTCGCGTGATCGCCTGTCTGATCCACCACGTCGCATAGGTGGAGAACTTGTAGCCTTTGCGATAGTCGAACTTTTCGACAGCCCTGATCAAGCCGATGTTACCCTCCTGGATGAGGTCCAGCAGTGACATCCCGCGTCCGATGTACTTCTTGGCCACGCTGACGACGAGCCTCAGGTTCGCCTCGGCGAGGTGTCTCTGCGCCCGTTCGCCCTGATCTTTGACAAACAGAATGTGGGAGTGAAACACGAGCTCGTAGGACTCCAGAGCGCGCATCACATTCCGCTGCGCCAACATGGCCCGCATCTCAGAGACGTCCGGGTCCACGTTCAGCGCCTCCATTGTCTTCTTGGGCATCAGCCTGCTGCTGAGGGAGAAGAGCTGGACCTGCTCTTTGGCCTGGTCGGGTTCGATGTTGAGTGCGTCGGCGAGAAAGTTCATCACCTCTTCGGGAAGCCCCCCGTCGAGGGCATCGCGGATCTCCGGGTGGTCGATGACCTCAGACAGCCTTCCCGAAAAGCGGATACCGTGATACCTCGCGACGGCGCTCCCCACGTGGTGATGCATGGCGATGTGGTTGAGGAAGTGCCAAACGATCATCCACGCTCTGGGCTGGCGGGATTCGGGTGAGGCGAGATCGTATTCGAGCGCGTTGATGTGCCTGACCGCCTCGAACCTGCGGGAGAGGATGCGCTCTTCCACTGCTTTCAGGAGGTCCACCCTGCCGATCTCACGCAGGTACATTCGAACGGGGTCGTCGATCATCTCGACGGCGCCCATGTCCTTCTCCCATTCAGCGGGTCGCGCGGCGCCGTTCAGGTCGATCTGGCGACGGTCGGACCGGTTTACGGAGTCCTTCATCTCGTCGTAGACCCCGTCCGGTCTCTCGGTGCTTCCGTCCTCAGCCCTTCTGAACCCGTCCTCGGTCGATCGGGTGGTGCTGATCAAGTCTGCCGTCGTCGAGGGATTCGTGAC
This sequence comes from Dehalococcoidia bacterium, assembly GCA_047515825.1. Taxonomy (GTDB): domain Bacteria; phylum Chloroflexota; class Dehalococcoidia; order Lucifugimonadales; family UBA1123; genus VXRN01. The sequence continues at coordinate 2,120 of JAKZVY010000118.1, read as the reverse complement.
GAATCCGCGGAGTATGTCGTCGGCGTTATCTGCGCCGATACCTCTGTTCATTGGCTCAACCCCGTAATCTGTTGATTGGTTGTGTTGACTTTCCGCCGCAATTGTCTGAACTGTGATTTGTGGGATTCAGAGATTGCCATGATTCTTTTGATATCGCCGTCCGAACCGCAATTCAATACCTTGTCCCCCTGGATTCCCACCCCGTATCGGGATACGGGGCAGGCTGTGCGCGGGAATAACGACAAGCGGGAGTACGCTAGTGTAAGAATGAGAATGCGGCGACCTCAGGTAATCATATCCGAGGTCGGTCTGGCCCTTCCCGTTGGTTGGAGCTGTTTAATTCGATGGTTTATCCGGTTCACCTGGCTTTCTATCTCATCGGACGGAGACAGCCCATCCTCCTCGGTCAAAAGAAGCAGGTACGTTGCCTGGGAGTCTTTTACGTGCCGCAACTCCAGGCGCTTCAGGCACTCGGTCAACGCGGCCTCTCTCTCATGACGCAGGCCGAATCCAGAGTCTGACGAAGCCTCCAAGCGCGCCAGATGCTCTTGCAGAACGGGGTCTGCCTCCTCCCTGAGAGCTTCAATTGTAGGTGACTCAAGCACGGCGGTAAATAGCTCGCGGTTCTCGGTGTAGCGAAACCACTCGGCACGCGAACCCCAAGCCGTCTCTACCAGGTCGGGGTGGTGAATCAGCATGGACAGGACGTACTCCTCGACCGCGTCGGTCCTGCGGGTTTCGAGCAGGCTGGAGCTCACTTCGACCCGCCGACCTGATTCGTGCCGGGGAGTGGCACCCCGTCCGCGACCGGCGCGTCTTCCAGCGTCTCCAATCGCGGCCCTCAGCGTATCGACCGGAACACCCAGCCCGTCGGCCAGCTTCACCCAGTAGCCATACTGGTCTATCGGGTCTAGCTGGTCAATGAGCGGCGCGACGCTCGCGGCTATCCGGGCACGGCTGTCCGGTACGGAAGGATCGGAGCGCTCGATGAGGGCCGGTATCACGAAGTCGAGCAGCGGTTTCGAGTTGGCGATTGTGGATTCCCATGCCTTGGGGTCGGATCTGATCAGCGCATCTGGGTCGAGACCGGCGGGCAGAGCGGCAATCTTCAAGATCGGGGGCCTTTGCTGGTCGAGCACGCTCTGGACTGTCCGGCCGCGCCTGGCTACCACGCTGCGAAAGACCTGCCAGGAAGACTCCAAGCTCCTCAGAGTGGCCTCTTGGCCGGCGGCGTCCGGGTCGAGGGCCAGGACGAACTCATGGGCGAGAGGGCGGAGGAGCGATACCTGGTTTTCGGTCAGGGCGGTGCCCATGGATGCCACCACGTTGGTATAGCCGCGCTCGTGCGCCGCAATCGCGTCCATATACCCCTCGACAATGACGGCCGAGCCTGACTCGCGTATCTTCGACGCGGCGAAGTTGAGGGCGTACACGATGCTTCGTTTGTCAAACACGGATGTTTGGGAAGTGTTGATGTACTTCGGAGTCGAATCGTCGAGCGCTCTCGCGCCGAAGCCAGCGACCTCTCCTTCTCGGTTGAATATGGGGAACATGAGACGGTCTCTGAAGAAGTCCCAGCTCCGGTCTCCATTCTCATCTTCACGCAGAAGGCCAGATGAGACCGCGTCCTCTCGCTTGTAGCCGTGGGTCTGTAGAAACGTCTTGAGTCCGTCCCAGCGGTCGGGGCTCAGTCCGAGCTTGAACCTATCGCGGGCTTCCGTTCCGACGCCCCTGCTGTCGAGGTACTCCCTGGCCTTCGCGCCGGCTTCGGATTTCAGCACGTCCTGGTAGTAGACCGCGGCGGCGGCGTTGATCTTGTGAACCGCATCCGACCTGCTGCGGTCGCCCGAGCGGCCCAGCTCCACTCCGGCGCGGCGGGCGAGCAGCCTAAGCGCGTCGCCGAACTCCATGTTTTCGGCGCGCATGACGAAGCTGAAGATGTCTCCGCCTGTGGCGCATGCGCCGAAGCACCTCCAGGTCTGACGCGCGGGCGTGACGATGAAGGACGGCGTCTTTTCGGTGTGAAACGGGCAGTTGGCCTTGAGTGTGCTGCCCGATCTCCTGAGCGTCACGTAACCCTCGACTACGTCTACAATGTCGAGCTTGGCCTTTATGTCGTC
>JAKZVY010000117.1:0-5961 GCA_047515825.1 Dehalococcoidia bacterium | reverse complement strand
ATAGCCCGGCTGGCAGAGGACGGAACGCTCTCGCCGGACCAGCTTGTGGACCGATGCCTCGACCTGGTAGGACCAATCGAGGTCGGAGAAAGGACACAGGCCGCGCTCTCGAACTACGCCGACAGCGTCGGAGACGTGGACCTGAGCACCAACGAAGCCCGCACCGAAAACGCGGGCAAGGTCGCCCGGATGCTCCAACTGATCGTCGCGTCCCGCGAGTACCAGTTCGCCTAGATTCGCGCAGTTCCCCTCCCCCTTGATGGGAGAGGCCCATAGTGACGGTAAGTGGTGAGGGTGAACCACCGGATCAATAAAGAGAGGTAAGACATGGCAGGCAACGGCAACGGAAAGGCTCCCGTCTTTGTAGTCGTCCAGCTCACCGGCGGGAACGACTTCATGAACACGGTAATCCCATACAACAGCCAGGTCTATTACGATAACCGGCCCCTGGTCGGCATCCCACAGGGTCAGGCCCTGCCGATAGACGACACGCTCGCATTCCACCCGGAGATGGGCGCCTTCAAGGACCTCTACGACCGCGGCATGGTCGGAATAGTCCAGGGAATCGGCTACCCGAACTCCAGCCGATCCCACTTCCGCGGAATCGACATCTGGCACACCTGCACACCGCATGAGGTCTCCACCATCGGATGGGTGGGCCGCACGCTCAAAGAGATCGATCCGGACGGCGAAAACCCGCTGACCGGCATCAACTTCGGCGTCGGACTGCCGCGCGCCATGGCGATGCCCGGCGTGCCGGTCACCAGCGTCTCCAACCTCGACAACTACGGCCTGATGACCGGCATCGAGATAGAGGAGCAGCGCGACCAGGCACTCGACATCTTCAAGCAGATGTACGGGCCCGCCATTGGCACAGGCCCGGTCATGGAGTACCTGTCCCGCACCGGACAGGACGTCCTTTCCGGCGCGGACATACTGAAGGTCGCGCCTGAGCGGTACGAGTCCACCATCGAGTACGCCGACAACCCAATCGCAAAGAGCCTGCACGATGTCGCCCGCGTTCACACAGCCGACCTCGGCACGCGCATCTTCTACACCTCGCACGGCGGATACGACACCCACGCCAACGAGGTCCCGACCCATCCCAAGCTGGTCGGAGACCTCTCAGGCGCGATCTCGGACTTCTTCGCCGACCTTGAAGAGCACGACGCGGACGACAACGTCGTCATGCTCGTGTTCACCGAGTTCGGGCGGCGCGTCTATGACAACGGCTCCGGCACCGACCACGGCTCCGGCGGTGGCGCGTTCATCATCGGCAAGCCCGTCGAGGGCGGCATGTACGCCGAGTACCCGTCTCTGAACCCCACCGACTGGGTGAACAGCGGCGAAGACCTGCCCCACACCATCGACTTCCGCGGAATCTACGGCACCATCCTCGAACAGTGGCTCGGAGTGGAACCCGCGCCCATCGTCCTCGGCAACTACGAACAGATACATCCCTTCAAGCAAGCATAGGAAGCAAATCCCTGTCCCCTCTCCCTTGACGGGAGCTTTCCAAGTAATTCCCCCTCTCCCATAATGGGCTGACAAGGGTAGGCAAGTGTAGAGAACAACTACGAATGTCAGTCAACATACCCCCTCTCCCTTGATGGGAGAGGCCTAGGTGATGGCAAGTGTGAGGGTGAAAACCCACAAATGGCAGAGGTGAACACATGGCAAGACCGCATGCACTGCTAAGGTCCGGCTTTCCCTACTACATGACGCTGGGACAGCGCCGCGTCACCTCCGATCCGGTCGACATCGGATTCGGAGAAGAGAACGTCTACGTCCTCACCCGCGGCGGCCTCGGCACCGAGGTCCGGGTCATCAACTGGGAAGACGAAAACCTCGGACTCCGCGGCGTCGGCAACTTTACCTGGCCGTCGTCTCTGCTGGTGGACGAGGACGAAAACCTCTACGTCTCCGACGAGGCCAAGAACACCGTCACCATTATGGACAAGGACGGCGAGACTCTGAACACCTGGGGCGAGACCGGCTCCGAGCCGGGCCAGTTCAACAGGCCGTCGTCCATGGACTTTGACACGGACGGAAACATTGTGGTGTCGGACACCCTGAACCACCGCATACAGCGGTTCACGCGTGATGGGAAGCATCTCCAGACGATCGACAACGGCCACGGCGCCGCAGACGGTGAGATGAACATGCCCTGGGGCGTCTCTGTCGATGAGTTGGGGAACGTGTACGTCGCCGACTGGCTCAACAACCGCGTCCAGATGTTCACTCAGGAAGGCAGGTTCGTCGAGCAGTTCATCGGCGACGCCAACCTGTCGAGATCGGGCCGGCAGTACATCCTCGCCAACGCCGTGGTACTGAGACTCCGCGAGATGGCAGACCTCGAGCCCACAAGGCGTCTCCACTCCCCCTGCGCCGTCCGCGTCGATTCCGAGTTCCGCCTCTTCATCTGCGACTTCGGCCAGCACCGCATCCAGGTCTACAAAAAAGAAGCCTACGAGCTCTCCGAGTCCGACGTCATGCCCCGCCCCCGCAACAACATCCTTCTTACGACGTAGGCCAAATCCAACATAGAACCTCAATCAAGGGGCGGGTCACCAAGGCCCGCCCTTTCGTCTTAAGCGAAGTGGTATTCGGGACGCTGGTGAAGGTGAAGTTGCGTCTGGGGCGGCAAACCCGCTCGTTTGGTAGAATGTGACAGGACTGTTCCAACTTTGGGGGACACAGGAGAGACTGGTGACCACGCATCGCGACGTAGCCGAGGAGTTCGCCCGAAGGGCAGTATCGACTCTGGGCGATCAGGTCGAATCAGTAGTCCTGTACGGATCGGTCGCCAGGGGCGACGCCAGCCCGGAAAGCGACATTGACATTCTGGTCGTCTGCCCTAACACGAAATATTGCTGGGACGTCGTCAGTGACATTGCCGATGACATCGTTCACCAGAACGGGTACACCTTGCTTGTCTCCGAGGTCTGCTACAGTCGGGCAGACTTTCTGGAACTTAAGCGTATCGGATCACCGTTCATCAAGAACGTACTGGATGAGGGCGTGCCACTCCATGACAACGGAACCTTCTCAAGAGCTCACGACCAAGTACTTGCAGTCGGCTGATCAGTCACTCAGCGATGCTGGATTCCTTCTTCAGGATGGCCGACTCCAGGCCGCCGCGAATCGCGCCTACTACGCCATGTTCTACGCTGCTATGGCGGCTTTGGCTCACATGAAGGTTCAACAACTCCCCAGAACCCACCGCGGCACCATCAATCAGTTTGGACATCATTGCATTGTAAACGGGCCTATAGACCCCCGATTCGGGACGTACTTGCGGAGGGCCCAAAACCTGCGTCGGCAGAGCGACTACCAGCTAAACGTGTCGTTTGCCGATGAGCAAGTGGCAGTCACGGTCCAGAACGCCCGGACTTTCGTGACGGAGGTCAGGCGAGATACCGGTTTGTAGCCGCAATGCCTCACTTCCGGCGGGTGCGGCCTTTCAGGGCTGTCAGCGCGAGGGTGCCGCTGACCAGTCCGACGCCGGCTATGCACACCAGGCCTCTCGCGAGCGCGTCCGGCTCCCAACCTACGCTGACCAGAGACCTCAGCGCCTCCAGCAGGTAGGTGACAGGATTGTAGGTCGCGACCGTCGATAGCCAGCCTGTCATCGCCTCCTTCGGCACGAACACCGTCGTCATGAACGCGAACGGGAAGAACAGCAGAAAGCTGGAGTTCACCGCCGCCGGGTTTCCGGTCTTGAGCGCGATGGCGTACGGGAATCCCGTGAACACGAGGCCCCAAAGCCCGGACATCAGGATGAATAGCAGTATACCGAGCGGACCCGAGGCGAAGGTCACTCCCACCACGAACCCCATGACCACCACGGGCAGCGTCAGCACGACGACCAGCGTGAAGTCCGCGACGGTCAGGCCGAGCAGCAGCGCGAGCCGGTTGACGGGGGTCAAGGACAACCGGTCGAAGTATCCGGTCTGGATGTCTGTCACCAGCGTCACCGCTCTCGATATTCCGGTCACTGCGAAAATGATCGCCACCGGAAGCTGGAACGCCTTGTAGTCGATTCCAGGGATGCGCTCGGCCATGTCCTGTAGGGCGCCGATGTTTATCGCGTAGAAGAAGACCGGTATCACAATCGCAGGGTAGATAGATTCCGGGTCGCGCGTGATACCACGCAGCGCCCTGATCGCGACCGATATGACGTCAGCTATGAACCCCGCCTTGCGCGCCCGAATTTGTGTTGCAGCCATCTGAGTCACTTCTTCCCTGCCTCCTGAGAGCCGTCTGATCTCGCCGTCTCAAACTTATCGGTCGCCGTTCCCCGGTTGCTCAGTCCTCGTCTTCTGCCTCAGCTTCCATGCGGGCGCCCGCGACGCTCAGGAACACGTCATCCAGCGTCGGCGTTCTCAGGGTTATCTCCCTGACTTCCACTCGGCGTTCGTAGAGGGCCAGCGCGACGCTGCTTATGACCGCCGCGCCGTTAGACGCCTGGATAATCACGTCGCTGCCGGTGGCGTCCACGCCCACCACTCCCTCCAAGTGCCGCACCGCTTCCCGCGCCTGTTCGGCCTGACCGTCCACCTGCGCGATGATCACGTCGTTTCCCAGTGAACGCTTCAGATCGGCTGGAGTTCCCTCTGCCATCAGCCGCCCCCGGTTGATGATTCCGACACGGTCCGCCAGCTCGTCAGCTTCCTCGAGGTACTGGGTAGTCAGGAAGATCGTAACGTCGCGCTCCCTGTTGACCCGTCTCACCTCCTCCCATACGCGCGCGCGGCTGATGGGGTCGAGTCCGGTCGTCGGCTCGTCCAGAAACAGCACCTCCGGGTTGTGAATCAGCGAAGCCGCCAGGTCCAGCCGGCGCTTCATTCCTCCGGAATAGGTGCCTATGAGCCGGTCGACAGCGTCGCCTATGTCGATGAGATCAGCGAGGTCGTTGAAGCGCGTGTCCACGTCGCGGCGCGACAGACCGTAAAACCGACCCTGGAGCCTGAGCAGCTCCCGGCCCGTCTGCTTGAGGTCCAGCGCCGCATCTTGGAGGGCCGCGCCAATGCGGAGTCGGATGTCGTTCGGCTGCCGCACGATGTCGTATCCGGCGACGGTCGCGCTGCCCGCGCTCGGCATCAGCAGCGTGATGAGCATCCGCACCAGTGTCGTCTTGCCGGCCCCGTTCGGGCCGAGGAAGCCGTATATCTCCCCGCGCGGGATGCTGAGGTCTATCGAGTCCACCGCCTCAATGTCGCCGAAATTACGGCTCAGCTCCCGGGTCATGACTGCGTAATCCATTTATGTGTCCTCGTCTTTTAACCGATTTCTTCATCCGTCGACAGCGCAAGCGTTCGCGCCGCATCTGACATAAGGTAGAATCCACGCGCCGCCCACGTCAACGGCTAAATGGCGCATTCTCAACGTTCAATGAAAGTATCAGTCTATGAAATGACTGACGTTGCAAGCTAAGATCAGTTCTAGATACAGGCGCTGAACGAGTAGCGATGCGGCTGGGCTTATGGAAGCAGGCCGTGGTGTCTCACACCTTCCGAGCCACCCAGATCATCTCGGTGCTGTCCTCATCGAACTCTGCGTAATCGAAATCGCCGTAGAGTGCGTCGACCTCGAATCCGCTCGACCGGAGCAGATGGTACATCTCCCACCGATGCGAGTAGCGGAGCCGGTAGTCGCGGTATAGCTTCCGAACGACCGCGCCGTCCCGGTCTAGCTCCTCGATAATCATGCGGACGCTGACTATCTGGTGATGGGTGTCGTAGGCGGTCTGCTGGTAGAGCACATAGGAGACGCCAGCCTCGGGGTCCGTGACGTCGTTCAGGTGCCGAGGGACGTCGCTCGCTTCCAGCGCCATGTTCGGGTCTGGGACGAATACGTTGAAGGCCAACTTGCCGTCCGGCTCCAGGTGGCAGTGGATGCTGCGAAGCGCCTCGATCTGGTCTTCGACTGTCAGCAGCGCGAGAAACCCCCTGAATGGGA
>JAKZVY010000116.1:0-5100 GCA_047515825.1 Dehalococcoidia bacterium | reverse complement strand
GCGCTCGTGGAACAGGGGGAGGCAGGCCGCCTGGCACGCGGTCGATCCCTGCTCGCGCGGATTCCAGGGGCCCTCGACGTTTCTGCGATGAAGGTTCCCGGTCCGCACCAGCAGCACGTCGCCTTCTTCCACTTTGAACCCGCAGCGCTCCTCGGCTGCCAGGATGTCTTCAGGCATCACGCCCTCGCCCCTCTCAAGCCAGTCGATGCCTCTTATCATCGGGGCGTCCACCAGCACTCCGCGCGTGACGATTCCGTTCTTGGTCAACTCGATGGACTCGACCGTCGCGCCCTCGCTGGTCGCTACGAGGTGCGCGGGCCAGTCGTTGTACATCCTGCCGTTCCAGAAGAAGTGCGCCAAGCTGTCCACGTGGGTAATCGCGTAACCGTGAAATATCATTCCAAAGAAGTCGGTCGAGCCCTGCGCAGCGCGGTTGGTCACCTTGTCGCCGGAGGCCCAGCCCTCGCCCGACTCGACCATGAAGTGGAGCGGAGGGATGGGTATGTCCGGCGCAGGCTCGAACATGACCGTCCGGGCGCACGATACCGTCGTCCCCTCCTCCACGAGCGACACCGCCTGCTTGACCTTCTCAGGACTCAGGAAGTTCAACGTCCCCATCTGGTCGTCGTCCCCCCACCTCCCCCAGTTGGAAAGCGAGTCGAAGTATCCGAGTACCTCTTGCTCAGAAGGAATGTCTCCGGTCATGGTGTTACCGCCTCTCTGGATTCAACTGGCCTGCCTCTAGTATATCCCCTGATATCTACATCATGCATCCTGCTGGGGTGTTGAGTCAGGGCAATCCCATTTTGCTTGGAACCAGCTTTAGCGGAACCTCCCACACCCACTCCGCTAGACTCCGGCCTACGCCGGGGCGACGATATGGGGACTGCGGGAGAGCCACGCGTCGATTGACGGGTTATCGGGCCGTTGATACACTCAGGCCGAATCAGACCAGAGAGGTGAACGCAGTGGCCAACAGCGTCTCTTTTCAGGACCTCACCCCCCTTTCGTTCCTCGACCGCAGCGCAGCGGTGTACCCGAACAAGCCGGCGGTCATCTACAACGAGACGACGTACACATATGCGCAGCTCGACGACCGGGTCAACAGGCTCGCGGGCGCGCTTAGGGAGGCCGGGATCAAAAAGGGTGACAGGGTCGCCTTCATGGTGCCCAACATACCGCCCATGCTGGAAGGACACTTCGGCCCGCTCAGGCTGGGGGCGGTGCTGGTCGCCATCAACATCCGACTTTCCCCCAGAGAGATCTCCTACATCCTGAACCACTCCGGGGCCAGGGTGCTGGTGTTCGACTCTGAGTTCGCCGACACCGTTCGCGCCATGATGGGCGGGATACCCGGAGTGGAGAAGTTCGTCCAGGTGGTGGACATTGCCCCAATGGCCGGGGATATCCCGTCGGTCGAGTACGAGGCGTTTCTGGACTCCGCTCCAGTCGGTGTACACCGGGAGGAACTGGACTCGGAGACCTCCCCCATCTCGATCAACTACACGTCCGGCACGACGGGGCTGCCGAAGGGAGTCCTGTACCACGCTCGGGGCGCGTACCTGAACGCGATCGGCGAGGTACTGGAGTCTGGGGTCACCTGGCGCAGCACGTACCTGTGGACGCTGCCCATGTTTCACTGCAATGGCTGGTGCCACACCTGGGGCGTGACCGCTGTCGGAGCGACCCACCTGTGCCTGCGCCGAGTGGATGCTGGGGAGATATTTCGGCTTTTGGAGAAGCACGACGTCACCAACATGTGCGCCGCTCCTACGGTGTTGACCATGCTGTATTCGTCGCCGGAGGCGGAGGGCCAGGACCTCTCGGGGCTGACCATCATGACCGCCGGCGCTCCACCGGCGCCGCAGGTTATCAGAACCATCGAGGGCATGGGCGCGTTCATCCACCACGCTTACGGCCTCACCGAGACCTACGGCCCTACGACGATTTGCGCCATCCAGCCGGAGTGGGCCGACCTTCCCGACGACGAGCGGGCGCAGCTCAAATCGCGCCAGGGTGTGCCGTTTGTCGTCTCCGAACCCGGCCTGCGGGTGGTCAACTCGAAGATGGAAGACGTGCCGCGTGACGGCGCGACCATGGGCGAGGTGGTCATGCGCGGGAACATTGTGATGTCCGGCTACTTCGACGACCCGGAGGCAACCGCCACGGCATTCGAGGGCGGCTGGTTCCACTCAGGAGACCTCGCCGTATGGCATCAGGACGGCTACATCGAGCTTCAGGACCGCGCCAAGGACGTGATCATCTCAGGCGGCGAGAACATATCGAGCCAGGAGGTCGAGAAGGTCATCATGGAGCATCCCGGAGTCCTCGAGGTGTGCGTGGTGGGAGTCCCCGACGATCGCTGGGGCGAAGTGCCAAAGGCGTTCGTCGTCCCGCGACAGGGATCGGCCGTCGAGGCCGAGGAGGTCATTGAGTTCACCCGCGAGCGGATAGCCCGGTTCAAGGCTCCGAAGTATGTGGAGTTCACAGAGCTGCCCAAGACGGCCACCGGCAAGATTCAGAAGTACGTTCTGCGGGAGAAGGAGTGGGAGGGGCGCGAAAAGCGCATCCAGGGGACGACGGCGTTTTAGGCGAGACTACGACAGAAGGCGGGTGATCACCACAGATGCGATCGTGATGATGAAACCGGTCAATATCACGATGTTCTGGCTGTTGAGCCGGTCATGAAGGATCTTGATCTCATCCCTGAGGGCCGCCATGTCATCCCTGACCTCGGACTTGAAAGTGGCGAAGTCATCCTTGACCTCAGCCCGAAGAGTCTGGGCGTCATCCCTGACCTCGGTCCGGAAGATGGCGAAGTCATCCTTGGTGGCAAGTGTCTCGGTCATCCGGTCAACCCGTGATTCCAGTGTGCTAATCTGTGTCATGTCAACCCGATCTGACGAATTCAGTAGCCTTGCGGACCACAATGGCCGCCTAGCATCTTAGCGAGAGTCTACCACATACACGAACGATGTGTGATCTCAGGAGAACTGACCAATGCCTCAGTGCGCAGTATGCAACATGGACATTTCGGAAGAGATTGACACGCCGGTCGGCAAGACTGTCATCGGCACGCCTGAGTTAGACCCGACCAGGGGGACCAAGCGCTACTGGGACGGCGTCTGGTACTACTTTTGCAGCTTGGTCTGCAGGAGCCGGTTCGACTCGATACCAAGCGATTACACGGTCCAGGGACCCGTGTAACAAAGTTAACACTTGTAACAATTGTGTTAACTTTATCGCCTGAATGTGTCACCCGCGCGCTAGCACCTAGACGCTGGCTTATCCACTGGATACACTCCGCCAAGCGGTTCACAAGCTGACGGAGGTTGCCCCCTATGAATACAGGCGATATCGCTTGGATACTCCTCGCCTCTGCCCTCGTACTACTCATGACCCCCGGACTCGCGCTGTTCTATGGCGGGCTGGCCCGCAGCAAGAACGCGGCGGGAACGATAATGCACAGCTTCATGTGCATGGGAATAGTCGGCGTGGTCTGGGTGCTGTGGGGATACACACTGGCGTTCGGCCCTGACGTGGGCAACTTTATCGGGGACTTCTCTTTCCTCGGACTCAGCGGCGTCAGCGCGAGCGAGCCCGGCCCATACGCCGACAACATGCCCCACCAAGCGTTCATGATCTTCCAGGGCATGTTCGCCATCATCACGCCAGCACTCGTGACAGGCGCTTTCGCCGAGCGGATGAAGTTCAGCACTTTCGTTATCTTCATCGTCCTGTGGGTAACGGTCGTGTACGCTCCGGTCGCACACTGGGTATGGGGCGGCGGTTGGCTTGGTCAGCTTGGCGCGCTCGATTTCGCGGGCGGCAACGTCGTTCACATTAGCTCCGGTGTTGCCGCACTGGCAGCCGCGGTTGTCTTCGGCAGACGGCTCGGATTCGGGTCCGAGCCGATGGAGCCGCACAACGTCCCGATGGTGGTCCTGGGCACAGGGTTGCTGTGGTTCGGCTGGTTCGGATTCAACGCAGGCTCAGCCCTGGCGGCGGACGGGACCGCGGTCAACGCTTTCGTCGTCACCAACACCGCGGCGGCGGCGGGAATTCTCGGCTGGACCGCCATGTCGTGGATACTCGACGGCAAGCCGTCGGTGATAGGCGCTGCGTCGGGTGCCGTGGCAGGCTTGGTCGCCATCACACCGGCGGCAGGCTTCGTCGGGCCGATGCCATCTATCGTAATCGGACTCGTCGCCGGAATCCTCTGCTACCTGGCAGCCGGACTTCTGGTCAGGCTGAATTTGGACGACTCGCTGTCGGTGTGGGGCGTTCACGGAATCGGTGGAACATGGGGGGCGCTGGCCACGGGACTGTTCGTCGGAATCGGTTTCGGCGAACTGGCTGCCGGTGTCACCAGAGGCGAGCAGATTCTCGACCAGGTCATCGCGATAGTCGCGACCTGGGCATGGGCGTTCGCCGTCACCTCGATCATACTCTGGGCGCTAAAGGCGACTATCGGGCTGAGAGTGTCGGACAACGACGAGGCCGTCGGCCTCGACGCAGCCGAGCACGGCGAGACCGCATACAGGCTGTGATGGCGCCAGAACAGACCGGCCCGATTGCCAACACGCAGGAGTCAAATATACTATGATGTTAATGTCTCTTCCCCTCAGCAGGGAGAGACCCACCGGCTCCGCGTAGAGGGAGGGACTTCCGATGAAGAAGATCGAGGCAATCATTCGTCCTGAGCGCGTCAACCATGTCAAGGACGCTCTCGTAGAAGCCGGATTCTCAGGGCTGACCACCACGCAGGTCACCGGCAGGGGCGCCCAGCGCGGTATCGTTCATACCGGCCGCAGCGGGCAGTCGATCACCATAGACATGCTGCCGAAGGTCAAGCTGGAAATGGTAGTTACAGACTCGGACCTGGAGCGCGCGACAAACGTCATCGTCGAAGCATCCCGCACAGGCGAGATCGGAGACGGCAAGATCTTCGTTCAGCCGGTGGAGCAGGTTATCAGGGTGCGGACGGGCGAGATGGGCGAGATGGCGGTATAACTAACGTCTTTCGCTCTCCAATGTCCAAAGCTCTCGTCAGGGGACGGGAGGCCGCAGGTTGTGCCACTCGGTCGCCTGCTCGTAGGC
>JAKZVY010000115.1:0-3290 GCA_047515825.1 Dehalococcoidia bacterium | reverse complement strand
ATCTCGTCGTATGGAGTCGGAAGCCTGGTCGAACTCCTCTCGGACGATGTCTTTGAAGGTCTGGAGTCCTGTGTCCGGTTCGTGTTCGTGTGGGCAGTCTGTCATTTGAAGAGTCCTAGATTGGGAGTACCTATGTACTGTTGGTAGAGGATAGGGTAGCGGGTATTACGAACGGATGTCAAATACACTCCCACCGCATGCAACAATCGAAAGACCCTGCCGTAGTAGCCGGATATTCCGCCCAGCAGGACGCCGAGGAAGATGCGGATGGCGACGGTCGCCAGTCCAAGCTCAAAGGGCCTCAGCCCATACTGTCGTGACGCTTACGTCGTTTCCCGAAAGTGAGGCGTTTGTATCACACCCTCCTACTCTCATCAATCTATACTTTCACAGCAAGCGGGGCAGTCGCATCCGCACCAATCACGCCGGTGGCGCCTTCTATGCCCGGTTTACCAATCGCTTCACTCGCACCTCGCCCATCAATCGAAAAATCCCCTGTCATCAGCGGCGTCGAAGGGCCACGCTTGCTACTGGTCTGTAACACTCCCTGATAGGGAATCACCACCCCAGCGCCAGACTCCTACCCCCGACTTCCAAATGGTGGTAACCTTTACTGCGCCCGTAGGGGCCACGACTATTTGGACAGGGGAACAGTCTTAGCATGAACACTTCGGAGTTTCTGGCTATCTCGACCGCCATCGTTCCTGATAGGACAGCGCTGGTGTTCGAAGGAAGACGCACGACCTACGAGGAGCTTCAGTCCAGGGTGAACCGCCTGGCCGCTGCTCTCGGCTCGCTTGGAGTCGGGCCTGGAGACAGGATCGGAGTCATTCAGGTAAACACCGACGCCGTTGTGGAAGCCTACTTCGCGGCCGCCAAGCTGGATGCGGTCTTCGTGCCCCTCAATTTCCGCGCTCGTGCGGATGAGATTTCCTTCATGATCCAGGACTCAGGGCCGAAGGCGCTCCTCGCCGGTGCGCGCTACGTTGGCATGGTCGACGAGATTATGGACAGCGGTTACTTAGACTGCGTTGAGCATTGCGTCGCCCTGGAAGACGCGACCGACGGGTGGCTCTCCTACTCTGAGATGATTGACGCCTCCGCCGATGAGGAGGTATGGCCTACGGCGGACGACGAGGACCTCGCCGTCCTCCTGTTCACGTCAGGCACCACCAGCTTTCCCAAGGGTGTGATGCTGAGCCACAACAGCTTCTCGTCCTACGTCCTTAGCCACGTGACCCCCGCCGACCCCGAGTCCGACGAGCGGAACATCCTCACCGTCCCCATGTACCACATCGCCGGGATGCAGGCGATGATCAGCGCCATCTACGGCGGACGCACACTGATCATACAGCGCCAGTTCGACGCCAAGAGCTGGATGGAGCTTGTGGAGCAGGAGAGCGTCGACCGCGCCATGATGGTCCCGACCATGCTGAAGATGCTCATGGACCACGAGGAGTTCCACGCGCACGACATGAGCAGCCTGCGAGTCATCACCTACGGCGCCGCTCCCATGCCAGTAGAGGTCATCAGGCGCGCGATCGCCGAATTCCCCAACGCCCAGTTCATCAACGCGTTCGGACAGACCGAGACTGCCGCCACGATCACCATGCTCCCCCCTGAAGACCACGTCCTGACAGGTACACCCCAAGAGGTCGAGCGCAAGCTGAAGCGGCTGTCCTCTATCGGCAAGCCATTGGATGACGTCGATGTGCGCATCGTCGACGAGGACGGCGTGGACAGCACTATAGGAGAGGTTGGCGAAATCGTCGCGCGCGGCGAGAGGCTCATGAGGGGCTACTGGGGCCAGGAATCCGCGACCGCCGAAACGATCCGCGACGGATGGCTGTACACAGGAGACCTCGGCTACTGGGACGAGGACGGTTACATCTTTCTCGCGGGCAGGTCCAAGGACTTCATCAAGCGCGGCGGCGAGATGATCTCCCCCGAAGAGGTCGAGAAGGTGCTGCACTCTCACCCGGACATCGAAGAGGCGGCGATAATCGGGATTCCAGACGTCGATTGGGGAGAGCGCGTGAGGGCGGTGGTCGTGTCCAAGCCGGGCCATGAGGTCGAAGAGGACGACGTGATCGAATACTGCCGGCAGCGGCTCGCCAGCTTCAAGAAGCCGGAGTCCGTCGTCGTCATCGCCGAGCTGCCCCGCAGCCCTATGGGTAAGGTCCTCAAGCGTATTCTCAAAGAGGAGTACGACTACCCGGTGGAAGTGTAGCCCATGGGGGTGTTCAGCATTCAGATCGAGATCGGGAACTTCGAGGGCACGCGCTTTGAGCGGTTTGATGCGTTAGTCGATACGGGCGCGACCTACACGATGGTCCCGAGTTCTGTTCTGGCGAGACTGGGAGTCACACCCGGATGGAGTCGGACATTCGGGCTCGCCGATGGCAGCATACGTGACTACGACATGGCAGAGACCAAGGTACGACTCGACGGAGTAGTTGCGACTACCCTAGTGGTCTTTGGTGATGAAGGGGCCGAACTCTGGGTGGGCGCGTACACACTGGAGTCGCTCGGTCTGTCCGTCGATCCTGTCGGCCAGCGACTAGTAGAGCTTACCGGCCACCTCTAGTCACCCAATCCGCTTGAACCCCGTATATGGCCTCAACGCCTCCGGAATCACCACCGAGCCGTTCCTTTTCCCCGTGCATTGTGCTAAGGTGGGGTTGCAAAGCGGAACTTGAAACACTTTAAGGGAAGATACGGTGATGCTACCTGCCAGTGATATTCTCACACTTTCCGAAGCGGCCAGACTCGTTCGTGTCAGTCCCAAAACTCTGGGCGAACTAGCGCGCACCCGCCGCGTACCCGCTCAGAAGGTCGGTCGTGAGTGGCGTTTCCTCAGGAGTGCGCTGGAAGCGTGGTTGGGCAGCCAGGACAGTTTGAGATCGGGTCCTTCTCACGGGCCTGGCAGTGTCGCCGAACGCGACGTGCAGTATGAGATACGGTTCGCCGGTTTCGGTGATACCGCCTTTTCTGAGAACCATAAGCGCCGACTGCACCGCTGGGTACCATGGGTTGCTGGCTTCTCCAGTTCATTCGTCGCCGGAGTTCTGGACAACGTGAAGCGCAACGGTGAGCCTCTGATGGTTCTGGACCCGTTCGCAGGAGTTGGCACAACACTTGTCGAGGCTATCCAGAGTGGTGACAACGCCATCGGCTTTGAAATCAATCCATACGCCGCACTGGTGTGCAAGGTCAAAGCCCGCACGGCTCACTACGATGTTAGCCGATTGTCGTCGGCAATAGAGCGGTTCAACGACTACGGCGATGAA
>JAKZVY010000114.1:0-6091 GCA_047515825.1 Dehalococcoidia bacterium | reverse complement strand
CACTAGAACGACCCTGTCGGAAGCAATGAGAGAGCTAACGTCCTGTGCTTCCGCCGAGTTCCCGTCGCGGAAGTAGTGTATCCACACGGAGGTATCCAGGATAACTCCGGTCAATCCAGATGGTCCATGTGCCTGTACTCGTACCAGTCGTCTAGGTCGAGGTCCAGATTGCCCCGAAGCGCCAGCAGTTGTTCGCGGCTCTGGTGTGCGACGTACACGCCCAAGGCTTCGTTTACGGCCTTGCTCTTGCTCTTGTGGCCGGTCGCTTTGAGTGTCGCGTCCAGCAGGCCTTCGTCTATATCTACTGTGGTTCTCATTGTCTCTGCTCCACGTTATCACGCATCATAACTATACATCAGATTACCGCACCATTATCATACACCTTTTTATTCTCATCTACAAGAGCATAATCAAGCATGGCCTTGTGCGGCATCAACTCGCGGAGCGCTTTTCACTTTCGACCATCGTCAGAAACTCGTCAAACAGGTACTCGTTGTCCCACGGACCGGGAGACGCCTCGGAGTGGTATTGGATGCTCATTATCGGCAAGGACCGGTGCCGCAGACCCTCTACCGTGCCGTCGTTCAGGTTGATGTGGCTCACCTCGACCTCCGACGGCAGGCTGTCGGCGTCCACCGCGTATCCGTGATTCTGGGCCGTGATATGCACGCGCCCAGTCCTGATCTCCTTGACAGGGTGGTTGCCCCCTCTGTGTCCGAACTTCAGCTTGTAGTTCCGGCCTCCGAACGCCCTGGCAAGTATCTGGTTTCCGAGGCATATACCCATTATCGGCACCCGACCAACCAGCCCCTTTGCGGTCTCGACGGCGTAGTCCAGCAGCTCGGGATCGCCGGGGCCCGGCGACATCAGAACACCGTCCGGTTTCATCGAGAGAAGCTCATCGGCCGATGCGGTGGCCGGATACGCTATCACCTCGCAGCCGCGCGTACGCAGTATCCGAAGGATGTTGTACTTCAGCCCGCAGTCGTCAACCAGAATCCTGAACCTCGGCTCCATCGGCTCCGCACCAGGCACAGGGGTGTGCCACACGTACGGCTCAGGTGTCGAGACCTCCCGTACGAAATCTGTGCCTTCATAGGTAGGCAGCTTCCTGAGCCGGGAGAGCGCCTGCTCAGGTGTCTCGTTCAGCGAGATGGTCCCCATCATCACCCCTCGGCTCCGCAGACGGCGAGTGATGGCCCGCGTATCGACCCCGCTGATTCCAAGCACGCCTTGCGACCTGAGAAACTCGTCCAGAGTCATCTCGCTCGCCGAATGGCTCGGCGCGTCGCAGTGCTCCCTGACGACGAAGCCTGATACCTGTATCCTGCGCGACTCGAAGTCCTGCCGGTTGATCCCATAATTGCCGATGAGCGGGTACGTCGGCACCACGATCTGCCCCGCATAGGATGGATCCGTAAGAATCTCTTGGTACCCGGTCATAGACGTATTGAACACCACCTCACCGTGAGCGGGCTGGGACGTGTCTCCGAACGCCAGCCCACGGTAGGCGGAGCCGTCTTCCAAAACGATATGAGCAGACTGGGTCATCACAAGTTCGCGACTCTTACACAAATCTACTTGTACACCGGTACAGGATAAGACCGAATCATTTCGTCAACAGTTACGATAGTCAGGTTGTGTTCAAGTGCTTGGCAGATGAGCATGCGGTCAAATGGGTCTCGGTGTAACTGCGGCAGCTTGGATATCTGAGACACGCTGGCTTCGTCTAGGTGCAGACTGGCGATTTGATGTCTCTCACGTTGCACGGGTAGATAGTCCCAAGGCGGTGCTGGTAAAGGCAGTTTGCCCAACCGGTACTTTACTGAAGCTTCCCACACTGAAATGACGCTCAAGTAAACGTCGTTGCTGGAATTGAGGACATCGGCTCGCATGGCTTCCGTTAGACGTCGATCGCCCGTCATCAACCAGAGGAACACTTGCGTATCTAGCAGAAGTCGCAACTACTTCTTGCCCTCGAACTCTTCGATCACATGCTCCGGCAACGGGTCGTCAAAGTCATCGGGAACTGTGAACTCCCCAGCGCACAGCCCGAACGGACGAAGTGGCTTCTCGTTCGACTCCCATATCCCGTTGATTTCCTCCGCACCTTCCACGTTTTCGAGCAACTTCAGCAACTCCTCCCACATGGCATAGTCTATCAGCACAGCGGACTTGTTCCCGGTTGCGGGATCCACGACGACCTGAACCCCGTTGAGGATTTCATCTACCTGCATGTTTCATCCTCTCTCCACCTTTGACTTCGACTTGCCCACACTAGCTCAGACCTGATTCACCATCCGCATCCTGATTCTCCCAAGCCTCATACACCGCCTGCACAAGCCCGGTCAACTTCTCTTTGTGCGCCTCCCATTCATCGGCAGTCAGTAGAAAGTTAATCTCACTAATGGCACTTTCGAGGGGATCAAGATTCCTAGGATATGTTACATATTTAACCTGATCCGTTATCTGCCTGAACTTACCAGGGCAGAGTTCTACAGTACGCGAATAGAAAACCAACCGAACTATTCCATCCTCAGGGTCAACGTGTGCGAAGGAGACCGGCCTTCCCAATCCTGGTCGTCTACGGAGCCAAAAACTGTACCTATATTTTCCCGGACGGTGAATAGACTCGGGCCAACTCCCTTTAAACATCTTAATGACATCAATGAACAGTTCTCTCACTCTGTTGTCCTCGGCCCGATCCTTCAACAGAGTCCAACGCTCCTCCTTGGTCAGTGGCTGCGTTCCGTTGCCTTCAATGCCACTGCCTCCACTAACTTCCACCTGCTTGGCTAGGATGGTCTTGCCATCGTGGGTGAAGCCGTGGAATGTCAGCAATGATATGTCCATGCCGCTGTTGCTGGCCAGGAAGTTCACCATTCGCTCGGTTCTGTCATCTGTACCCAATCCGACGAGGAACAATCGCATCGGCTTCAACGACTCCAGTTCACCAAAACCATGAGCGTACCACTCCTGAAAGTCTTCGATCTTGTCGATGCCATGTTCGCCGGAGTTCTGCATTATGTGCTTGGAGAGGTCGTCAGTGCTCATACGGTCGAGGTCAGATGCGTAGTCTATGACCTGAGCCACCGCATCGCGTGAAAGGGTGCCACGCTTCAACTCGAATACGATCAGTCTCCCGTCTTCATCTACACCGAGCAGATCAAGCGGCCCACCCTCGGTTGGCGTCTGTCTACCGATCAGTGTCAAACCTTCTATTAGCAGATCCGGATTTCCAACTAGGGCCTCCTCAAGCAACTGCTCAGACTCCATCCGGCCGACCGACTCCAACTGTACAACCTCTGAACCATCGAGTGCCCATACTTTGATCTCTTCCATGTTGGTTCTCCCTAACACGTAACTATGTACTCAATCGTTCCAGGATCGTCGATTCGTCTCGATGCGTCCAGTATCTCCATACCCACGATGTTGCCACGGTCGTCATAGTCTATGATGATGCCGGGCTTGTCCTCGTCACTTTCGTCAATGTCCGTATCATTCAGAATGATCCTCAGGATGTCGACCTCTTGGTCGTATGTCACTTTCATGTCACACTCCCATCCTCAAACACCACCTCACCCCCCACCACCGTCGCCACAACGCGACCCCTGAGCGTAGCGCCATGCAGCGGCGAGTTCTTACCCTTCGACACGAACGCCTTCGTATCGACCGTCCACTCGGCGTTCGGATCGAAGACCGTCACGTCGGCCTCGGACCCCGTCCGCAACGTGCCGATATCCGTGCGACCCAGGAATCTCGCGGGCGCCGACGTCAGCTTCTCCACCATCAGCGGCAGCGTGAGACGCCCGTCATGGACCAGCGACATTACCGATCCCAGCGCCGTCTCCAGCGTGCTGATCCCCATCGCCGCCTCCTCGAACGTGCATAGCTTCTCTATCTGTCCGTGAGGTGCGTGGTCCGTGGCTATCATGTCGATAGTGCCGTCCGCCAGTCCCGCGGCCATCGCCTCCATGTCGGCACGCGCCCTCAGCGGCGGGTTGACCTTGGCATACGTGTCGTATGCCTCCGTACCCAGTGCATCGAACGGCCTCCCGCCTCGCTCGCCCATAACCGCCTCGTCTGTCAGGGTTAGGTGATGCGGCGTGACCTCGCAGGTCACGTTGATCCCATCTTCCTTGGCCCGCCGCACCAGGTCGAGTGTCCCTACGGTCGATATGTGCGCCAGGTGGACGTGCCCTCCCGTCAGATCGGCCAGCGATATGTCGCGAGAGACCATCGTCTCCTCTGCCGAGTTGGGAGCGCCCTGGATTCCGAGACGGTTGGACACCCAACCCTCGTTCATGTGCCCGTCCATGAACAGGTCCGGCGTCTCGCAGTGATTGATGATCGGAAGGCTGAGACCCGATGCGTAGCTCAGAGCCTGTCGCATGATGTTCGCGTCGGCGACCGGATGGCCGTCGTCGCTGAACCCGATGCAGCCCGCCTCGGCCAGCTCCCCCATCTCCGCAAGCTCTTTGCCCGCCGAGTTGTTGGTCACGCACCCTATCGGGAGCACGCGCACCGCGCCCTCCACACGCGCCTTCCCAAGCACGTACTCCACCGTCGCGCGGGTGTGCATCGTCGGCTCCGTGTTCGGCATCGCGCAGACCGTGGTGAACCCGCCCTTCGCCGCCGCGAGTGTTCCGGTCGCGATCGTCTCCTTGTACTCCAGACCAGGCTCGCGCAGGTGGCAGTGCAGGTCTATGAATCCTGGTGATACGACCAGTCCGGCGGCGTCGATAACGTGAGCGCCCTCAGGCGGCTCTATCACCTGCTCGATTCCGGCGATCTTGCCGTCCTCGATGAGCAGGTCGCCGACCCGGTCCACACCCCGCGACGGGTCTATGATACGTCCGCCTTTGACTAGCACCCGGCCCATTTGCTCGTTCCTTACTCCTAAAGCCTAGCCAGTATTCCCCTGACATGGGGGTACACCGGCGTATCGTCCTTCATGTCCCACCAGATGAACCAGTCTATCTCTCCCCGGACCGCCGCCTCTCCGTCCGCCTCGACTTCATACACACGGTGGATGTTGTACTTGCCCTCGAAGCTGAACAGGTACCTGATCGCGGTGGCCTCCAGTCCGGTCTCCTCGTACAGCTCACGCGCCGCCGCCACAATTGACAGCTCGCCATCCTCGATGCCGCCGCCCGGAAGCCCGTAGGAGCTGCGACCACGGTCCCTGACCAGCAGTATCCTGCCCTCGCGTCGCATCACCAGCGTCGCCCGCCGACGAGGGAGCGTACCGCCCCGGCTTAGGTACTCCGCGCGACGCTCGCTGTCCCGCAGCGTATTGACCGGCGAGCGCTCCCTGTTTTCCGGCGACCGGCTCATCTCCTCAGCCTCCTCTGGTCCCGGATCGGTGTCGCGACGCTGTACAACAGCGCCATTCGGACCGCGACCCCGTTCGTCACTTGCTCCTCGATCACCGACCTCGACCCGTGCGCCACCTCCGGGTCTATCTCCACGCCCTCGTTCATCGGGCCAGGGTGCATGACCAAAACGTCCGCACTCGCCAGTTTGAGCCTCTGCGGACTGATGCCGTACGACCTGGAGTACTCCCTAAGAGACGGCAGATGGCCCGCCTGCTGGCGCTCCCGCTGAAGCCTGAGCGCGTACACCACGTCCGCGCCGTCCAGCGCCCGCTCCACGTTGGTCTCGATCCTTACTCCCGAAAACGGGTGCCCCTCGACATCCGCGCGCGCCTTGAGCATGTCCCTCGGCATCAGTGTCGGCGGAGCGCACAACGTGACATCTGCCCCCATCCTTGTCAGACCCCACAGATTGGACCGCGCGACGCGGCTGTACAGCACGTCCCCGACTATCGTCACCCTCAGCCCCTCGACCCTTCCAAAGTGGTTCCGCATCGTGTACATGTCCAGTAGCGCCTGCGTCGGATGCGCGTGTGTCCCATCACCCGCGTTTATCACGCAGGCGTCCAGGTGCCTTGCCAAGAAGTGCGGCGACCCTGAGTCGGGATGCCGGATTATGATGATGTCCGCGTTCATCGCCTGGAGCGTCAGCGCGGTGTTGTACAGCGACTCGCCCTTTTCGACGCTGCTGCCCGACCCCGAAACGTTTATAACGT
>JAKZVY010000113.1:0-11559 GCA_047515825.1 Dehalococcoidia bacterium | reverse complement strand
CTTCAAGACCTCCCTATTCGATGGATTCTTGAAGTATTCCACCACCGACTCGGCTATCTTGGGACCGATCATGTTGATCGTGCCTAGTTTTTCCGTAGATGCCTTACGTATCTCGTCCATAGATCCGAAGTGTCTCGCCAGAACCGCCGCCACTTCCCCACCGACGAACGCGATGCCGAGCGCGACCAGCACGCGGGTCAGCGGCTGGGATTTGCTACTCTCGATTGCACTGAGCAGGTTGCTGACACTCTTCTCAGCCATTCGCTCCATGCCGATCAGCTTGTCGCGACGTTCTGATAGGCTATACATGTCCGCTACGTCCTCGATGAAACCGGCGTCGATGAGGGCTTGGCCTTGCTTAATGCCGAGGCCTTCGATGTCCATGGCGCCTTTGCTGACGAAATGCTCTATTCTGCGGACGAGCTGGGCGGGGCAGGACGCGTTGGTGCAGTAGGACATCGCCTCACCCTTGCGGCGGATGACGGGCTGTTCGCAGCTTGGGCATTTGTGCGGCATGTGGATTTCATGCTCGCCGCAGCCTCGCTGGTGCTTCAATGGCTCTACCACTTGGGGAATGACCTCTCCGGCACGCTCCACCGTGACCTTGTCACCAACTTTCAGTCCCAATTTCTTGATGTAGTCCTCGTTGTGGAGCGTGGCCTGCTTGACTGTCGCGCCGCCGACATACACGGGATCGAGGACCGCGTAGGGGTTGATCGAGCCAGTTCGTCCGACGTTGAACTCTACATTTAAGAGATAAGTTGTCGCCTGCTCGGCGGGGAACTTGTATGCGACGGCCCACCTCGGCTCCCGACCCACGTGGCCCAGGTGTTGCTGGTAGTCGAAACGGTTGACCTTGACGACGAGACCGTCGCAGCCGTAGTCGAGGTCGTGGACCTCTTCCAGCCAGCGGCGGTACCAGTCGAGCACTTGTGGCACATCTCTTAAGAGTACGTTGTTGGAGTTGACCTTGAAGCCGATCTCGCCCAGAAACGCCAAGGTGTCCCACTGGTTGTCCGGGGGGCTACCACCCTCGGAGTAGCCGATGCTGTACACGAAGATGTCGAGGGGGCGCTCAGCGGTGGCCTTGGGGTCGAGTTGGCGCAGTGAGCCTGCGGCGGTATTTCTGGGGTTGACGTATGTCTGCAGGCCCTCCAGCTCACGCTGTTTGTTGAAGTCGTCAAACTTGGACTTGGGGAAGTAGACCTCTCCCCGCACTTCCAGCAGGGCGGGGGGGCTGTCGCCGGTGAGTCGCAGTGGGATGCTCTTGATCGTCCTCAGGTTGGATGTCACGTCCTCCCCGACGATGCCGTTGCCGCGCGTGGCACCCTGTACGAGAACTCCGTCCTGGTAGGTCAGCCCAACGGCGAGGCCGTCATACTTGAGCTCACACACCATGTCGAAACGGTCCGTCTCCAGCATGTTGGATACCCGTGTGTGCCAGGCGACGAACTCCTCGTCATCGAAGGCGTTGCCTAGGCTCAGCATAGCGCGACGGTGCGTGACTTCCTGAAACCCTTCAGCAGGCGCGCCGCCGACACGCTGAGTAGGGGAGTCCGGTGTCACCAGATTGGGATGCCGCTCTTCTAATTCTCTGAGTTCACGCATTAGGCGATCGAATTCGGCGTCGGAGATCTCGGGGCTGTCTTTGACGTGGTAGAGGAAGTCGTGATGCCTGATCTGTGCGCGGAGGTCGTCGATCATGTCGGTGATGGAGGACTGCACGGTTTTCTCCCCAGTGTTTGAACTCGATCGGCAAAGGCCAGCTCAGGTCAGCATAGTACCATTCCAAAGGTGGTCCGGTGCAGCGGTGGGCTGTGTAAAAAATCCGTGCCGGATAGTGGGGATAGTCTCCGGCTTATCGACGAAGGGCACGAAGGGGCACAGGAGGAAGGGCAGCAGCCTGGACAGACGACCTTAGGAGGTAGGGACGGGTTCGTTTGAAATGTGATTTGAGTGAATCATGTGGTACTAGGAGTCGTCGATGTAGCCGCGTGGGTGGAGCTTGACGCCGCCGCGTTCGAGGTCGAAGTAGATGCGGTCGCCGTAGATGCGCATGTTCCTGAAGACGCGCGCGGACATGATAGTCTCGTCTTCGTCCCTGTAGTGTTCGTCGCAGGGATATTCGTCCGTGCAGTCTTCGCACGAGGCGATCTGGTCGCGGTAGTCATCGAGCAGTTCACGGGTTGCGCGGTCGGCTTTCATCAGCTCTTCGGGCGTCACCTCGGCGTCGATCTCGGCGGGGTGCATGGTCATCCAGTTGGGGTCTTCGGTGGGGTCATAGGCGTGGCCGAGGGACTGAGCGAGGTCGGTCGCGGGACCGATGACGCGGTCGATGATCATCTGGCCAGCGGTGACGCGGTGACATTCCCTGACGGATTCGTCATCGGGGTCCGCTTCGTGGATGTCGACGAGAATGGAGACGAGGTCTGCGCCGTAGTTGGTGATTTCGAGCACGTAGTACTGGGAGTCCCGTACGAGGTCCGGGTTGTATCCCGGTGTGCCGGGGCTTGGAGCGGGCAGGCCGTGTGGTCCTTTTGAGAGGCTCAGGTCAGGCTCCGCAGCGTCATTCGTCTCTCCGGCGTCGTCGCACTCGGCGGGGGCCTGTGGTGGACCGAGGGAGTCGTCGAGCTTATGCTCGAGTCGTTCGACGGGGCCCTCCTTCGACAAGCTCAGGGCAGGCTTCGACTCCGTTCCACTGCACTCAGTACAGGCTCCCCTCGACTCCGTACCATTACACTCGGTACAGTCTCCCTTCGATCTGGGAGCGGAGTCGCCGTGTACTGGACAGTCGATGGTCTTCGTCCTCGAGGGGTTCTTAGAGACCTTTCCGAACCCTCTATCGAGCAGGATCCTGGTGGCCCTGAGCCGGTCGTAGGTGTTGGCGTTGGGTCTGTCGCCGCTGGCGATGTCGCGGAGGTTGTCGAAGACGCTGTGGAGGTCACCGGTGGCCTCTCGCAGCTGTTCGGCGAGGTGGCCGGCGAAGGCGGGGTTGATAGTGGACTGTTGTGCTACTGTCTGCATGAACGTTAGTTTAGGGCATAAGGTCTGGACGTGTCAAGGAGTGGGATTGTGGTCATGGATTTTAGATTCCTCGCTAGCTGCGCTCGGAATGACAGGGGCGCTGGGATGACGGGCGAGCAGTGCCTACCAACTTGGGGTAGGAGTCTGAAGAGAGTCGTTTACTTTACGCCCATTCAGCCAAGTGGATATACTCATGCAACGGCCTTCGCATTGTCGGATACGGATCGCGGAGGAGAGCAATCACACGAGGTGCGTAATTGGCTCCATCGTCGGAGTTTCTCAGGTTTATTGAAGGTTACCCGCCGCTCAGGACGATAGGCAACACGCCGGTGGCGGAGATCGACTTGGGCTGGGACACAGGTGACGCGCGCGTTATCGCCAAGTACGAGCATCTGAACCCCGGCGGCTCGATCAAGGACCGTCCGGTGCTGCGGATGCTGGTGGAGGCCATACTGAAAGGCGACCTGACGCCCGACAAGACGATACTGGACGCGACCTCCGGCAACGCGGGCATCGCGTACGCGATGATAGGGGCGACGCTCGGCTACAAGGTGGCGCTGGTGATGCCCGAGAACGCCAGCGAGGAGAGGAAAAAGCGTCTGCTGGCACACAGAGCCGAGATCATCTATACGGACCCGATGCTGGGTTACGATGAGACGCTCCATGAGGTCAAGCGCCTGTATGAGAGCGAGCCCGACCGTTACTTCTGGTGCGACCAGTATTCCAACCAGAACAATCCGCAAGCGCACTACGACACGACGGGCGAGGAGATTCTGAGCCAGGTGCCGGACGTCACGCACTTCGTCGCGGGAGTGGGCACCGGAGGGACGATCAGCGGGGTAGGGAGGCGGCTCAAGGAACATGATCCGGCGATCCGAGTCATCGGAATCAACCCGCCGGAGTGGCCGGGAGTGGAGGGGCTGAAGCCTCTGGGAGAGGGCCATATCATCCCCGCGACACTGGATGAGAGCGTGGTCGATGAGATGCTGCCGATTGACGTAGACGAGGCGTGGGACGTGTCCATGGCGCTATCGGCTAAGGGCCTCTTCGCCGGTCAGAGCTCGGGGGCTTACATGCTGGGGGCGCTGAAGACGGCGCAGAAGGCGAGGGTAGGGACGGTGGTTACTATATTCAACGATATAGGGGAGCGGTACTTCAGTACGGGAATGTGGGGGTAGGGGCGCAGAGCGGCCTAGACGCAGGGCCTTGCCTACCTCCTACTGCCAGAATCTCAAAACAGCTATAACAACCGCACCGACCGAAACCACGGTCGTAATGATCCAGACCTTCAGGTTGGCTATGTCGGCCTTCGTCGCATAGTGTTTCAGTGTCCGATCCAACTCATTCCGGAGGTCGGAACGCGTTATTGGCTGTTCTAGGGTAGCCATGTCTGCTTCCCATATCCAGCATGATAGTTGAATAGACATTATGAGTCAATGCCCAGCGTGTTATGGTCAGGGCCTTTCCAAAGTTGGTCATCTCAGGGCAAGACATGCCCCAACCCCGGCCCCTATGGATTCCCGCTTTCGCGGGAATGACGGTGTGCGTTTTCAGG
This sequence comes from Dehalococcoidia bacterium, assembly GCA_047515825.1. Lineage (GTDB taxonomy): Bacteria > Chloroflexota > Dehalococcoidia > Lucifugimonadales > UBA1123 > VXRN01. Next base: position 6,980 of record JAKZVY010000113.1, on the reverse strand, counting down.
ACAGACGAGGTAGGTTTTCAGGACAATGGAAAGGTCTTGGCCTAGATGTCGAGGTTTTTGACCTCGAGGGCGTGGGTCTGGATGAAGTTCTTGCGCGGGGCGACCACGTCGCCCATGAGCATTGAGAAGACCTCATCTGCGTTGACCACGTCTTCGATCGTGACCTGGAGGAGAGTGCGGCGCTCGGGGTCCATAGTCGTCTCCCAGAGCTGCTCAGCGTTCATCTCGCCAAGGCCCTTGTACCTCTGGAGGGTCACGGTCCTACGATTCTTTATCTGGTGCATGTAACCCTCGCGCTCACCCTCGCTGTACACGTAGTGCGTATCACGCCCGGCGGTGATCTTGTAGAGGGGCGGCTGGGCTATGTACACGTGCCCGTGCTCGATCAGCTCGCGCATGTGCCTGAAGAAAAACGTGAGTATGAGCGTCCTGATGTGGGACCCGTCAACATCGGCGTCGGTCATGATGATGATGCGGTGGTATCTGAGCTTTGAGATGTCGAGGTCATCGTCCAGTCCCGCGCCGATGGCGGTGATCATGGATCTGATACCGTCGTGGCTGAGCATCTTGTCGGCGCGCGCCTTTTCGACGTTGAGGATCTTGCCCCAGAGGGGAAGAATGGCCTGGGTCGCGCGGTCGCGCCCGCCCTTGGCAGTGCCCCCGGCGGAGTCGCCCTCGACCAGGTAGATCTCGCACAGCTCGGGGTTCTTCTCGGCGCAGTCGGCGAGCTTGCCGGGCAGTCCGCCGCCATCCATCGCGTTCTTTCGGATGATGAGGTCGCGGGCCTTCCTAGCGGCCTCCCGCGCACGCTGCGCGGTGAGGCACTTGTCGACGATCTTCTTGGCGTCGGTGGGGTTGTCCTCAAGGTAGTATTGAACCGCCTCGGCGACGACGCTTTCGACCTGAGTGCGCACCTCCGGGTTGCCGAGCCTGCCCTTGGTCTGTCCCTCGAACTGCGGGTCTGTCAGCTTGACGCTGATGACCGCGGTGAGTCCTTCGCGTGTCTCCTCGCCCGCGAGGTTAGAGTCGTTCTCTTTTATGATGTTCTGCTTGCGCCCATAGTCGTTCAGAACCCTTGTGAGCGCGGACCGGAAGCCGGTGATGTGGGTTCCGCCGTCCACGGTGTTGATGCAGTTGGCGAACGAGTACACGAACTCGTTGAAGCTGTCGTTGTACTGGAGGGCGGCTTCGACGATGGTGCCGCCGTCTAGCTGCTTCTCGACGTATATGGGATTCTGGTGGACGACCTCTCTGGTCTGGTTCAGGTTGGTCACGAAGCTGGATATGCCGCCGTCGAAGTAGTAGGTGACTTCGTTGTTGGGCCAGAGGTCGGCGTGGTAGTGGCTCCTGAAGGTGATCTGGAGACCCTTATTCAGGTAGCCCATCTCCTTGAAGCGCTGGCTCAGGGTGTTGAAGTCGTAGTCGTACTCGTAGAACACCTCCCTATCGGGCAGGAAGTTGACGACCGTCCCGGTCAGCCCGCGATCGGCCTCCGCGGCCCGCTTGTGCTTCAACTCGTTCTGGCGGATGCCGCGCGAGAAGCGCTGATGGTAAACGCGGTTGGACCTGTGGACCTCCACGTTCATATACTCAGACAGGGCGTTGACGACCGAAGCGCCGACGCCGTGCAGTCCGCCGGACACAGTGTAAGCCTTGCCGCCGAACTTGCCACCGGCGTGCAAGGTGGTCATGACCGTCTCGACGCCGGAGAGTCCGGTTGTGGGGTGCTTGTCGACGGGGATGCCGCGTCCGTCGTCCTCGACCCTAACCGAGCCGTCTTCGCTGAGTGTGATCGTGACGGCGGAGCAGTATCCGGCCATGAATTCGTCGACGGCGTTGTCGACGATCTCGTAGATGAGGTGGTGGAGGCCTCTCTGATCGGTGCTTCCGATGTACATGCCGGGACGTCGGCGGACGGCCTCCATCCCTTCGAGCACCTGGATGTCTGTGGCGGTATATTGGTCTACCGTTGCTACCATAGAAAGCTCCTAGGACCCCCATCATCCGCATACAATTTTGGTACCTGTATTGTAACATTCTCAGACGTACCCTCTCAATGAGTACAGCTATATTTTATAGTGAAAATGTAGTGTTCGCGCCCGCCCCGACACTATGGCCATTGCCGCGCGGCACGGGCTTGACACACGCTGCGGGGCGAGTCCATTATTAGGTACGCGCAACTCAGCGTGTGTCTCGGTTCATACCGAGGCGCAGATGGTGGGAGTGCCCGTCACAGGGCTTGAAATAGGAAGCTGGTCAAAGTCCAGCGCTGTCCCGCAACGGTAGGCTCCGCAGTAGTCGGAGCGAGCCCGGTCCAATGCTCCCGTCGATGTTTTGGCCTTCGAGGAAAGGTACTTGCATGGCTCACTCAGCGTCAGCAAACCCTGCTCCAGGATGGAAGCAGGGTTTTTGTTTGTTCGCGAACCGCGTCCTCGAGGTCACATTCGGACGAAGGAGGCCTAGAGTGACGAACTTACTGAAGACCGCCCTTGCGCTCAGTGTGGTTATGGCGATAGCCGCGTGTACGGGCGCGCCCGCGCAGGCTCCGCAGCCACCTGAGTTGCCCGCTCCGGCGGTGGCGGCCGCGCAGCCAACACCGCCAGATGCTGAGTCATCTCCGGCGGAGTCTCAGCCGCCGCTTCCACCAGAACCCTCCGCGCCACCGAGGCAGCCCGAGCCGCCCCCCAGTCCAACTCCGACACCAACTAGCAGGCAGCCAGCCAGTATGGAGCCGACCGCCATCCCGGTGACGTTCCCGGTCACGGTGACGTCGGCAGACGGGCGGGAGGTCGTGTTCGAAGAGCCGCCGGAGCGCATCGTAGCGTTCGACTCGGCGGTTGTGGAGATACTGTTCGCAATCGGGGCCGGAGATCGGATCACCGCAACCCATGCTTTCGTATCGTATCCGCCTGAGACGGCAGAGATTCCGAGAGTCGGCGACGCGTTCAACATGGACATCGAGGCCGTGGTCGATCTTGAGCCTGACCTGGTGTACGTGTTCTTTCCCACTTTCGTGGAAGACTTGGATAGGGCGGGGCTGAAGGTGCTCTACATCCCGACGCTGTCGCAGAACTTCAGGAAAGTAGCTGACAACGTCAGGCTGTGGGGGCGGATTGTCGGAAGTCCGAACGAGGCTGAACGGGTGGCGGGCGACTTCGAAGACAGGGTGGAAGCCATCGAAGATGTGATGGAGCCGTTCGGATCGGGGCTGAGCGTGTTCCAGGACGTCGGGGGGTTCTGGGCACCGGGTCGCGGGACGCTCGTGCAGGAGGTGTTCGACCTGCTCAAGCTCGAAAACATAGCGTCCGACATCGAGGGGTATGCGCAGATCAGTCCTGAGGTGATCGTCGAGAAGGACCCCGACGTCATCATTACGGGCTCGGTGGAGTCCATCGAGGGGGAGGCCGCGCTGTCGAACGTGCGCGCGGTGCGGAACGGTGCGATCTACGTTCCGCCCACGGACGCGCTGTCCATCGCGGGCCCGCGTTTCGTGGACGGGATCGAAGACCTAGCCAGGTGGGTCTATCCGGGGTTGTTCAGGTAGATCGATATGGCTGAGCACAGGGGCAGAAGTGTCCAAGCCGTCTCCACGGAGTCCGCTCGACTCCATGCGATCTCGGCGCGGCTGGTGGGGCTACGGTATCCGTGGTGGCGACTGGCTATCGGCGGGCTGGTCTTTGCGGCAACGGCGGTCTTTGCGGCGAGCCAGGGTTCGGTCGATATCCCGTTCGGATCCGTGGTGGGGATAGTCCTCTCGCGCCTGCCTTGGTTCGAGCTGCCTTCGGACGCGAAGCCGACGTGGGACACCATCCTATGGGAGCTGCGGCTGCCGAGGGTCGTCCTGGCCGCGATTGTCGGTGCGGCGCTGGCTATGGCCGGCGCAGCGTACCAAGGGCTGTTCAAAAACCCGCTAGCTGACCCGTACCTAGTTGGAGTCGCGTCCGGGGCCGGTCTCGGAGCGACGGTCGTGCTGCTGACGGGGGTTCCGATTTTCTTGGGCGGATTCAGTCTCCTGCCGGTGGCGGCGTTCGCGGGAGGAATATCCACGGTGGCGATCGCGTACTCGGTTGCGAGGAGCTCGCAGGGTACGCCACTGACGACCCTGATTCTGGCAGGGGTCGCGATCTCCGCACTGGCCGGGGCGGTCTCCAGTCTCTTGATGATCAGGAGCGACCCAGAGCTGAGACCTGTGCTGAGCTGGCTTCTGGGGAGCTTCATCTCTGCTGAATGGACCGAAAGTGGTGTGGTTCTCGTGTACCTTCTCCCCAGCTTGGCGGTCATTCTGGGCTTCGCAAGGGTGCTCAACGTCCTGCAACTCAGGGAGGACCACGCCTCAATGCTTGGCGTCGACGTCGAGAAGGTCAAGGTCCTGCTGGTGGTCGCCGCAACCCTTGCCACAGCCGCCGCCGTTTCGTTCAACGGGCTGATCGGGTTCGTAGGCCTGATCGCGCCCCACGTGGTTCGGATCATCTGGGGCGTGGACTATCGCTTTATCCTGCCCATGTCGGGCATCGTGGGCGCGACGTTCCTGGTGCTGGCCGATCTGGCAGCACGGACTGTGGTAAGTCCAGCGGAGCTTCCCGTCGGAGTGGTCACCGCATTCTGCGGCGCCCCGTTCTTCCTCTACATCCTCCGGCGACGACGTACGCGGGTCGTGTGATGCGGCAGGTGACGGAAAGGGTAGAGGTGACCCGGAGCAACGGCAGGCAGGGTGTCGAGAACGCCGCAGGCATCGAGGTGCGCGACGTTTGGGCGGGATACGGGGAGCGGCAGGTTATCAGGGGTCTGAACCTGAGCGTCGAACGCGGAAGCGTGACCGCGCTCGCGGGTCCGAACGGAGTGGGGAAGTCCACGCTGCTGCGGCTGCTCGCCGGGAGTCTCAAGCCGTCGCGGGGGACTACGCGAGTGGCGGGCGTCGATGTAGCTTCGCTGTCGGCAAGGGAGCGCGCGAGGCTCGTGGCCGTTGTTCCTCAGAACGTTGAGTTGCCGCCGGGGACCGCCGCGCTGGAGGTCGTTCTGATGGGGCGCAATCCTCATATGAGCCTTCTCTCCTGGGAGAGTGAGGCGGACGTGGGCATCGCCGTCGAGTCGATGCGCATGACGGACACCGACGATCTGCTGGATCGACGTGTTGATGAGCTTTCGGGTGGTGAGAGGCAGCGGGTGGCGATCGCGACGGCACTGGCGCAGCAGACACCGGTGCTTCTGCTCGACGAGCCTACGGCGAACTTGGACCTGGCGTACCAGCCAGCCATCATGACCCTGATGAGAGAACTGGCATCGGCGGGGAAGACGGTTGTCGTGGCCGTACATGACCTGACGCTGGCGGGCCAGTTTTGCGATGAGGTCGCTCTGATGAGCGGAGGCACGATGCACGCGGTCGGAAGTCCGGAAGAGGTACTGACCGAGGTCAACATCCGAAAGGCTTACGGGGCCGACGTTACGGTGCTGGCACATCCATCGACGGGGAAGCCGATAGTCGTCAACCCCTGAGAGTCTGCACTCAGGCCTTCGGTCTTGTTCGGATGGATCACGAGTAGCACTCGATTTCCGTTGCTACGTCCAATCCGTTGTTTTATGATAGCCCCAAACCCTCACCTGACCGAGGTCTGCCCCCCGAAGCGTGCGTTAGTCAGACGCTGGATGATCTCGCAGTGTCACGGCGGCTTGACATAAAGTCGATTTACCTGGGAAAAGTGCTGCGGTGAATTTCGACAACTACGATCTTGAACCGTCCATCTACGACGAGATGTTCCTGTCGGACGGTACGCCTCGGGAGCATTGTCGGCGGCTCTACGATACGCTGACGGAGCTCTCCGCTGAGGAACTCGGCAGCATCCAAGAGCGAGTCACACGCTCGTTCTCGAACGAGGGGATCACTTTTACGGTCTATGGGGACGACGAGGCGGACGAGCAGATCATTCCCGTCGACTGTCTGCCACGGGTTATGAAGGGCTCCGAGTGGCGACATCTCGATGAGGGTTTGACCCAGCGTGTGAAGGCCCTGAACCTGTTCTTGGAAGACGTCTATGGGGAGTGCCGGATTGTCGATGATGGCGTGATCCCCGGCGACGTGGTGTACGAATGCCCCCAGTACAGGATGGAGATGCGGGGCTTCTCCGCTCCGCACGGGACGTGGGTCGCCATCTGCGGCACCGACATCGTGCGCACCAACGATGGATTTCGGGTGTTGGAGGACAACCTGCGTGTTCCCTCGGGGGTATCGTATATGCTCGCAAACCGGAAATCTGCCAAGACCAGTCTGCGTCGCCTGTATCGAAGCTCCAGGGTTCAGGAGGTAGAGCACTACGGGCGCGCGCTGCTTGAGACTTTGAGGGAGTTGGCTCCGGTTGGATTGCGCAGACCCCTCCATCGCGCTGCTCACGCCGGGAGTGTACAACTCAGCCTTCTATGAGCACATGTTCCTAGCTCACGAGCTGGGTGCTGAGCTCGTTGAGGGCCGCGACCTGACAATTAACGACGGCATCGTCTACATGCGAACCACTACCGGATTGAGGCGAGTGGACGTGGTCTATCGCCGCGTGGACGACGACTTCATCGACCCATTGGTCTTACGTTCGGACTCTCTTCTCGGAGTACCTGGGCTGATGGACGCCTACAAGCGCGGGAACGTGACTCTCGTGAACGCACCTGGCACCGGAGTCGCGGACGACAAGAGCGTCTACGCCTACGTGCCGGACATGATCCGGTACTATCTGAGCGAGGACCCGATGCTGGAGAACGTCGATACCCGCCTCTGTCGTCGGTCGGAGGACCTGGAGTACACGCTGGACAACCTTCAGGTTCTGGTCGTCAAGCGCGTAGGGGAGTCCGGGGGGTACGGGATGCTGATCGGACCTCATTCGACGGCAGATGAGCGCGAGGAGTACGCCAAGCAGGTGCTGGTCAATCCGGCAGACTTCATATCTCAGCCGGTGCTCGCCCTCTCACGCTCGCCCTGCCTGGTCGATGGACGCTTC